>JAHEEB010000186.1 GCA_024640925.1 Bacteroidota bacterium
AGTTTACTCTTGCACGTTGAGTAGCTTTTGATTTCCCCAAAATATAGGTGTTATGACCTTGAATCATTCCATAATCGAGCTTCATCTTTTTATCTTCAGCATATTTCTGTACAACGAACAGATTTATATCTTCACCGATTATGCTTTTGTTGTTCTTTTGGATGAAATCTTCAAGAACTGCTTTATCTGAAGGCTTTAAAACCTCCTGATTAAAAGTTCTGCATGAGTTTCGGGTTTTTATTGTTTCTATAATGTTCATAAATTTTAATTTACAACGAGTATAAACAAAACAACGTGTTTATAAATCTACAATTACTTTTCCTTTGCTCACCATTCCAGTTGAATCGAAATAGGTACCGCCAAATATATACCATTCCAGCTTCTCTAAATAATCAACAACTGTCTCTGGTGTAATAATCTTTTGAGCTTCTTCTGATAATATTCCCCGATACCATCTTCCTGACCCCGAAAATGCTTCAAATTCGACCAAATAGTTTATCCATAAATTTCCACAATGGGTGCACCTTTCAATCGTCACATCTGCAAATCTTCCATTTGTCGGGTCAATTCCTAAAAAAGAAATATCATAATCACAACAATTTACAGGTGGTTTATTGCATCTGCATTGGTTTACATTTAACTTCATAATGTAAATGCTTTAGAAATAGTTAAAACAATTCTGGTTTAATTCTTATTATCGGGTTCGAAAAATATCCACTGAATGGCTGGATTCTCTTTTCTCAATTCACGTTCGCACGTATTAATGTTATTAATCAGTTGATCAACAGAATCAACTTTTGTCATTTTTGCTTTTACCGCCACCATTATCTGAGACCCCAATTGAAGTGTGATCAAATTAAGTATCTCATCAATTTCCGGTCTGGTTTCCAGTATTCTTTTTATTTCTGTTCGGGTTTTGTCATCAGAACTTTGTCCTATGAGTAAACTTTTAATTTTTATCCCAAGAAAAAATGATATAATAATCAATAAAACGCCGATTCCAATACTTCCAATAGCATCATAAACCGGATTTCCGGTAACAACGGCAAGAACAACTGAAATAAGAGCGAAAGACAAGCCCAATAATGCAGCTGTGTCTTCACCCAAAACAACTACCAATTCACTTTTACGGCTGTTTTTAAACCATGTCCATAGAGACATATTATGCCTTGTTTTATTGATTTGGATCACACAGCCATATAACGAAGCACCTTCAAGAACCATACTTAACGATAAAACTACAATTGCAACAACCGGACTTTTCAATCCTTCGTGCAAACTGATTTTATGAATGCCTTCATAAATAGAGAAACAACCACCCATACTAAATAATATAAGGGCAACAATAAAAGACCAGAAATAAATTTCTTTTCCGTGTCCCAACGGATGTTCCAGATCAGGCTCCTTCTTTGCCTTTCGCAAACCCAGGAACAATAGTCCCTGGTTACCGCAATCGGCAAACGAATGGATCGATTCAGCCAGCATGGCACCAGAACCGGTTATAACTGCAGCAGCGGTTTTGGTAATCGCAATACCCAGGTTTGCCAATAAAGCAAAAAGGATAGATTTTATGGAAGCATTTTCTTGTGACATATTTTTCAGTTGTCCGTTTTTGTAAAATTACATCCTATACAATTACCTCGCAACTGGATAAGCAACTTTAGTTTTCAGTTGTTTTCCCCTACTCTTTCTTATGATTATTTTAAAAGAACATTTATAATTAATAAAAAATATTATGTGTATGTTATTATAAAATTCATAATTATAATTATTATATATGCAATAAATAATATAAGATATATTTATAATTACAATAAATAGTAAATAAATTAAAATATGTATTTACATAATATAATAATATATAAAATAAATAAAAATACATATAATCAAATTTAGATTACATTTTAACATAAAATAAAAACATATAAACATAAAATAATAACATTTAAGTATAACAAAATTGCATATTAACATTAAATAAAAACATTTAAGCATAACTATAAAACATTTAATCATTAAATAAAAACATTTAAGCATAACTATAATGCTTTTAATCATAAAATTATTTCATTTAAGCATAATTATTTTACATTTAAACATTAAATAATTATATTTTAGCATAATTAAGATGCATTTAGGCATTAAATAATTGAATATAAGTATAACTAAAATACATTTAATCATGTTAAACTTACGTATCCGTTTTATTATCGAATCGAAGGGAATTGCCAATCCGTATACTTTTCTTACCAAGCATGGTTTCACAGCAAACATGGCACACCGGTATATCAATGGTAAAGTTGAACATCTTAAATTGAGTCATTTAGAGAAATTCTGCACAATTCTCAATTGTACTCCACACGATTTATTGGAATGGGTGCCGAAAGAGGGTAATTATTCATCATCGCATCCTCTTGCACCCTTGGTACGCAATGAGAAAGTATTCAATATTTTGGGTTATATTAATAAATTGCCGTTGGAACAGGTAAAAGAGTTACAGGAATTTCTGGTTAAACAATCTCTAAAAAAGGAGGAGAAGGATTAATCTCTTACTCTTAACGGAGTAATCTTTTCTCAAAATTCTGGTTTATAATATCTTTTTATACCTTTGTAGCCGTTTTCAGGAAAAAAAGATTATGCAAAAACCTTCAATACCTTCAGGTACACGCGATTTTATACCTGCTGAAATGATTAGGCGGAATTATATTTTCGACACAATTAAAGATGTGTTTAAACTTTATGGGTATTCGCCTATTGAAACCCCTGCCATGGAGAATTTATCGACACTTCTCGGTAAATATGGCGAAGAAGGAGATAAACTGCTTTTTAAAGTATTAAACTCTGGTGATTTCCTCAAATCAGTTGATTCAAACCTGTTAAATGTTTCAAATACAAATGCCCTGGCGCTAAAGCTTTGCGAGAAAGGCCTCCGGTATGACCTCACGGTTCCATTTGCTAGGTTTGTCGTTCAGCATCAGAATGATATTACTTTCCCTTTTAAAAGATACCAGATACAGCCTGTTTGGCGTGCCGATAGACCGCAAAAAGGCAGATACAGAGAGTTCTATCAGTGCGATGCCGATGTGGTCGGCAGTACTTCACTCATGAACGAAGCTGAACTGATTCAGATTATCGATGAGGTATTTAACCGGTTGGGCATATCGATAGTTGTAAAGCTTAACAACCGAAAAATACTTGCAGGTATTGCTGAATATATTAATGCCCCCGAATATCTTACAGACATTACGGTAGCAATTGATAAAATTGATAAAATCAGTCTGGAAAAAGTGAACCTTGAACTACTGGAAAGAGGCTTAAACCAGGATTCTGTTGATAAACTGCAACCTGTTTTACAACTTAAAGGCAATAACCAGGAAAAATTGTCACAACTAAGCAAAATTCTTGAGATTTCTGAAATAGGTAAGCTGGGAATAACCGAAATGACAGAGATATTTAGCTTGTTGGGTCACCTGTCTTTGAGTGTTCAAATTGAGCTCGATTTGACACTTGCCCGAGGCTTAAATTATTATACCGGTGCAATTCTCGAGGTAAAAGCGAAAGATGTTCCGATAGGCAGTATTTGTGGTGGTGGCCGATATGATAATCTCACTGGGGTTTTCGGACTTCAGGGCGTTTCGGGGGTTGGTATTAGCTTTGGTGCCGATCGCATTTATGATGTAATGGTTCAACTGGGACTCTTCCCGGAAAATACCACTTCATGTACACAAGTTTTGCTTATAGGATTTGGAAAAAACGAAATGGATTATTGCCTGAAAGCAGCTTCTGTTTTACGAAAAGCAGGAATTTCTACGGAAATTTATCCGGATATCACAAAACTAAAAAAACAAATGGGATATGCAAATAATAAAAATATACCATGGGTTATACTTATTGGTGAAAATGAATTGAATTCAGGCAAACTGACGTTGAAAAACATGTCTGCCGGAATCCAGGATATGTATACTCTTGAAGAGATTATTACCAAAATAAGTTAGTTATACAACTGTTTTATTGAATATTTTTTGTTTTTGGTTAGAAATAAATAACATAAACTTGTATCTTTAAATTTCGAACTTTTAATTAATTGTGTTGTTAATAAATAAGTTTCAAACTTGTAAGCGCTAATATGGATAAGAGGGAATTTTTAAAAAAAGGGTTAGTTGGCGCATTTGCATTAGTTGCAATACCATCTTTTGCAAAAAAATCAATAGCAAACAATGAAAGAAAATTACTTGCTGCTGATAGTCTGACATTTGATCCCAAATTGTTAAGTGATTTCGTTGATGAAAATACAATGATTGAACATCATAATTATTTTCGTCAGCTAGTAAAACAACTTAATAATTCATTAAGCGGATATGCCAACAATGTAAGGCCAAGGCATATTTTGCGCAATCCCGGAGGATTCAGTTCCGAATTGAAAATGTTGAGTGGGAACTTTATAAATCACAGAATTTTCTTTAAGTCACTCACTCCACATGCTAATGAGACAATAGCTGTAGATTTATCAGACAAAATAACTAAAGACTTTGGTTCTGTTGAAAATTTGAAACAACAATTTATTAATGAATCAATGGCATTACCATCCGATGGGTGGGCATGGATTGTATATAACAACAACAAACTGCGTGTAATTAGTACAGAAGACAATCATAATCCTTTTATGGCAGATTTATCATATGATCAGCAAGGATTTCCTTTATTGGGGCTCGATTTATGGAAACACTCCCGCGGAATTTCCGATAAGGAACTTTATGTTTCCAAATTTTGGCAGTATGTTGATTGGAATTTCGTTAACCATCGCTATCAACGTGCTTTGCAATCGGGATTTTAATACTTTATGAGTAAATTCTTTATTAAATCCTTCATTTTTATTTCCTTATTTGGGATATTGTTGGCATTTAAAAACAATAATAACAATACAAGTTCTGCGGAAGAAATTATTACTCTTTTTCTTAATAAAACTGAAAAAGTTAAAACCTTTCAACTTACCATTATTGCAAAAGAGAGGATTAAATCAAAATATACTACCAGAAAGGAAAATTTTAAAATTCAATGTTCCCCATTCAAGGTATATATGAAGGAAGATTTCCCAACAAAAGGTCTTGAAGTATTATATGTTGCAGGAATGAATAATAATAAAGCATGGGTAAACCCGGCAGCATTTCCCTGGACAACATTATCATTAAGTCCTGTTGGTAATATGATGCGCAATGGCAGTCACCATTCCATCTATAAATCGGGATATCTTTTTATTGGGGAAGTCCTCAGACATTTGAAAACAAAATATGAGTCAAAACTTTCGGAAATGCTTAAGTTCGAAGGATTTGTTAATTACAACAATATACTTTGTCACAAAATCACATTTTCTATTCCGGATTTTGCTTATACAACTTATAAAACCTTGCCAAAGGAAACCATGGAAGATATTTCCAATAAGCTCAAAGTCGACGATTATATGATTCTGGAAAGAAACCCACAACTTAAAAGTTTTGAAGATATTAAACCCGGAATGGTTTTAAAAGTTCCAGCAGATTATGGGAAAAGCTTTACCTTATATATTGAAAAGGAAACAAACCTTTTATTGGGTATTAAAGTTTTTGACGAAATAGGGTTGTGGGAAGAATACACCTATTCCAACATTAAAATAAACCCTGTCTTTACCACCCTCGATTTTAGTATTGACAATCCGGATTATGATTTTTAAGAAACTATACAAAAGGGCAATTCCAGTCGTTTTTTTTATCTTGTTTTTCCTGGGGAGCAACGGTCATTGTCAGCATCCGGATACTGCCGATTATCTGGTTATATCCTTACTTACAACAAGCGAGGGAGAGGAATTATATAGTACTTTCGGACACAGCACATTTAGAATTCGAAATAGCGTAAAGAGAAGCGATATTGTTTATAATTATGGAACATTTGATTTTAGCACCCCGAATTTTTATACAAAATTCGTCAAAGGAGATCTTCTCTATTTCTTATCGAAAATGCCTTTCAAATATTTGATTGAATCGACAAAAGACGAAAACCGGAGCATTACAGAAAACATACTCCTGCTGAGCAGGGAGGAGAAATTGGATTTATTCAATAAACTGGAAACAAATTATTTGCCCGGGAATAGAGAATACAAATATGATTTTTTGCTTGATAATTGTTCCACACGGCTGTTAGACCTGATTGATACTGTTGTAGGTGGAAAATATAAACCACAACAAGTAGATTTTCATAAATCATACAAACAGGTTCTAAAACCTTATTGGAAATACAATCCCTGGAGCGGGTTGGGGATAGAGATAATTTTAGGTCATGAAATTGACTCGGAGATTTCGGCTGTTCAAAGTACATTCTTACCCGAGAACTTAAAAACCTATTTAGCAGGGTATCGTAATAAAGTAAATGGAACACCAATACTGGCAAAAGATGAAATTCTTTTAGAAAGAACCCCCCTTAAAAAACCTTTGAAACCTTTTATACCAATTCTGGTTATAACAATAGTTTTTGCATTTTCAGTTATACTGAAACGGAAATCTGCCCTGTTTCCAGTGCTTAATCGTTCTTTTGATTATACAATTTTTCTGATATATTCCTTACTTGGGATTTTTTTAATGAGCCTGGCGCTTGTTTCTGATTATAAAATAGTACAGTGGAACTTAAATTTGCTTTGGGCTAACCCTGTTTATTCGGTTTTTTTATTGCCTGTATTAAGAAATAAAGTTATATTAAGATATATTGCTTTGACTGTTCTTGCTCTTACAACCATCATTTTGATTTATTACAGTTATAAAGCGGAGATAATTATTCTCATTTTGTTGTTGGCAAGCAGAATTATAAATGTTCGTTCCAGATATTCTTCAATTCCAGATTAACCTGCTCTTCAAAAAACATTTTTGAAATTATCTGAAACGATTTAGTAATATCAGAGACATAAAACCGATGGTTTTGATTTTCTGCTGTTTCATTTAATAAATGATTGTCGTTAAGAAGTTTACGAAGCGAAAATGCTACGATTTTTGGTGAGTCAATAACATCGATACTAAAATTATAAAACTTGTTGATTTGGTTTTTAATAACAGGGTAGTGGGTACAACCCAGAATGAGGCTATCAACTCCAGCAATTTCATAATTTGAAAGATACGTACGGATAATTGCATTACTAATCTCATCGGAGATAAACCCCTCTTCAATCATAGGGACAAGTAAAGGTGTGGCAAGCGAAGAAACAATTGTCCCTTTTTTTATGCTATTAATTTTATTGAAATATACATTGCTATTGATTGTGCTTTTTGTTCCAATAACACCTATATGTTTATATCCCGATTCATTACAAACATTACCGACAACCGGATCAATAGAATCAATAACAGGAACTTTATCGCCAGCTGATTGTAAGACTTG
>JAHEEB010000893.1 GCA_024640925.1 Bacteroidota bacterium
TATATCTTGGTCGCAAGGGTATTCTCGAACCTTTGTTAATGATACCGATGGGACTTGGCATGGCTACAATTAATGCCAGTATTATGTTTATGCCTGATGGAGCTCAGGGGAACCTGTTCGTCGATCCCTTGATTAGCAATGAAGGTACTGTAGCTACTATAGATCATATGTTAACTGTTTTACAGATCGATTTTCTGCAACCTATCTATACATATATGTTTAGTAATGGCCTTATTGCCTGCTTTATTTTTATGGGTATAGGTGCAATGATTGATATCGGATATATATTTCACAAGCCTTTTCAAAGCATGTTCCTGGCTCTTTTTGCCGAACTGGGCACATTCTTAACCATACCAATTGCCATAGCTATGGGACTCAATATTAACGATGCGGCTTCAATTGCTATGGTTGGTGGTGCTGATGGCCCTATGGTGTTGTTCACTTCCTTAAATTTATCGAACAGCCTCTTTGTACCCATAACTGTGGTTGCCTATTTGTACCTGGGGCTTACCTATGGTGGCTATCCGTATCTTATACGCTTGCTTATACCACGTAAATACAGAGGTATAAAAATGGAGCGTAATAAACCGGCTAAACCGGTTTCTCAAGGAATGAAACTAGGTATGGCTGTTGTTCTCTGTGTTGTTTTGTGTTTCCTTTTCCCTGTAGCATCACCGCTTTTCTTCTCATTATTTGTTGGTATTGTTATAAAGGAATCGGGACTAACCCACATACTTGCATTTATTGAAGGGCCATTACTTTATGGATCGACATTTCTGTTAGGTATATTGCTTGGTATTCTTTGCGAAGCACATTTGTTGTTAGATCCGAAAATATTAATCCTGCTGGTACTAGGTATTATTGCTCTTTTACTTTCTGGTATCGGAGGTATTTTAGGTGGTTATATTATGTTTTTTATTAAAAAAGGCAAGTTTAATCCAACCATAGGAATTGCTGGTGTGAGTTGTGTGCCTACAACTGCCAAAGTAGTGCAAAAAGAAGTGAGTAAGGTTAACCCCTTTGCATTTGTATTGCCCGAAGCTCTTGGCGCCAATATTACAGGCGTAATTACCACCGCCATTATAACAGGGTTGTATATAACACTGATACCGCTGTTGTTTAAGTGATATTATTGAAAAAATAGACATAGTCGTCCATAACTATAGCCACGGATTCGCATATAATTAGTGAATTCGTGGCTATTTTTTTTCTAAAGATAAAAAGCTTATAGGGTACATGATCAGGAATGGATTTGGGCTTTATTGATACGGTGGCTTTTCATTTGACTAAGAGGCTGTCCAAAAAGTAAATTTGCCACCAAGGCACAAAGTCCCAAAGAATTCACAAAGATCTTATTTAAAAGACATTAACCTTAGTGATACCTTTGTGTCTTAGAGTCTTCATAGCTATTTATCAACTTTTTAGACACCCTCCATAATAAGCAACGGATATGGCTTTAGCCGTGCAATTTAAAAAATTTTGATTTATAAGACTTCAATGCATATTTTCAGGACTAAAGTTTCCGCCTAATAATCAAATCTTTCTACACTGAAGTGCCCGGTGAGATCCTGAATATGCCTAAAAGCGTTGATAATGGGGAAAGAGCTTGTATCTTTTGTTCATCCTTTGCGCACTTTGTGGTTATTAAATGCATTCTTAAACTTTACCTGGCACAACAATTGTTGATTAAAAAACATTTGTATTCGAACAAAATTTATTAACTTTCGTTTAAATACAGAAAATTTATTAATTAAACTAATACTTTTATTATGAAGAGACTAAACTTATTTTTATTAGCGTTTGCTGCACTGGGTATGGTATTTACATCATGTGAACCATCTGAAGATGCTGTTGGACCATCGTTGCAAATTACGAGTGGTGAAACAGTAGAAGCAGCTGCAGGTAGTTCAATTACTATCGCATGGCGTGCTGATGCAGGCGATGCCAACATGTCTACATTTACAATTCTGGAAGGTAATACTGCTATAACCAGTGATGGTATTACCTGGAATGCATATGAAATTCCAACAGCAAGTAACGAAACCTATACTAGTTCTGTTACTGTAAATATTACCGAAGCTACTACTTTTACCCTTACTGTTACTGATAAGGATGGTTTGACAGCAAGCAAGACTGTTACTGTTACTATTGGTGGTAGTACAACTGAAGAAATTAGCACATGGACCGCTACTTTATACAATGCATTATGGTACGCATCAAGTGAAGCTAAAGGTGCTTTCTTTGCTTCGGCAACAGGTACTGTTTATGCTCAAACTGGTTCAGGAGATGTTTTGTCAGCAACCGAACAATCTAATACTGACTTTATGTATTGGTATGGTGGGACAACTAATTCATCAATAGTTGCTCCAAATGATGCTACCGCTGTTAGCAAAGCTGGTGCTTCAAAATCTTGGACAACAAAAAATGCAACGAAACTTAAAAAGGTAACAGTGACTGATTGGAGTGCTGTAGATGCAACTTTAATATCAGCTATTGATTTATCAAGTAGTGTTACTATTGTATCTACTTTAGCTACAGGAGATTTTATTGCTTTTGAAACAGTTGGTGGCAAAAAGGGTATTATTAAAATTACTGGATTGAGTGGAACAAGCGGATCCGCTGCTGATAATGCTTCTATTGAAGTAAAAGTTATAAAATAATATACATTATAATATTTTACTAAGAGGCTGTCCAAAAAGGCAGCCTTTTTTTTATGCACATAATT
>JAHEEB010000894.1 GCA_024640925.1 Bacteroidota bacterium
TTTTAAAATTTCCGAAATCCATATTTATCTTCCGCACAAACAAAGAAAGAAACTTTAGCGACAAAAAGTGCGGTGGTAGATGAATGAGCATTTTATCTTATTTTGTAAAGAAATAGTATTTGTAATCGATTGCATTAATTAAAAAAAGTTGCATTAATTTCATGTCGGATTTTTTTTAGACAAAAAAAGAAACAAAAACAGAAGCATCTTTTAATACTTTTAATACGTATAATTGTCATTAAATTTACCTTTTCATAATTTTTCAGATTTGAATATGTATAAAAAAAACACTCTTACTTATTCCTTCATTCTTACAATCCTGGTATTATTTTTAGTTAATACAACAGCACAAAAACCTTTAAATTCAAACCATTCCACACATGACAGCATTGTTAAATTTGCTGAATCTTTTGTAGGAAAACCTTATCTGTATGGTGGCTGCACTCAAAAAGGTTTTGATTGCTCCGGGTTTGTATATTTTGTTTATAAATGTTTTGATATCGAAGTCCCCAGAAGTTCTGCTGACTATTGGACATTTGGTAATGAAGTCGCAGCAGAGAATTGCCAGAAAGGAGATATCATTTTATTTACTGGCACAAATTATGATCATTCGGTTGTCGGACATGTAGGAATCATTATTTCGAACCAGGGAGAGCCCATTCGGTTTATTCACTCTTCGTCTTCTAAAAAACACCGGGGTGTAACGATAACCGATTATGCGAGCTCATCATATCCAAAGAGATATATGGGTATTAGAAGAGTCAGTTAAGAAGATGGAGAAACTGAAAAACAAATTTTCAAAATCTTTTAACCAATAAATTCGTATTTTCAAACCGATTTAAACTTTTTCAAAATATGCTCAATAAATGTATTTTTCCAGCATCAGTTTTAATTCTTTTACTCACTGTCTTTTCCTGTCAATCGGAAAATGAGGAGGAATTATATGGCAAAAAAAATGAACCTGTTGATACACTTGAAGGAGAGATAGCATACTTCCCTTTTGATGAGACCCTAATTGATAAAAAGGGTAACACAGCCAGCATTTTCAGTAAAGAACCCAAATATACCGATGGAATATCAGAATCTGTGAAATCGGCCCTTACACTCGATGGCACAGAATATTTTATGATTGATCTGGGTAAGACATTCGATAGTATATCCGTTACTTTTTTTCTTAAAAATGATGTCGATATCAGTACCGATTATTTGCCATACCTTATTGATTATGGATTTGGCTATTCGGGTGCCCGACTGGATCTCGACGCCATATCATCAGCAACCTATTTATATGTATGTTCCGATTCGCTTTCATATCCTAAAAAAGAGGAAGTAGTGGCTGCCGACAGAATAAACACACGCGATGGCTGGACACTTTTCTATTTCGAGTGTACGAAAGGACATACAAAAACAGTGTTTAAATATACTCATCCTGGTTTAGGTGATATGACTGATGTAAACGAACAGACAATACCCAATGGAAACTCTGCTTCTACACAAATAATAACTATTGGCAAGGGAAGCAAAAGCTTTGGAGACTATAACCTGCTAAAAGGAAGTATTGATGAACTGCATATTTACAAAGGATTTCTTACGAATAAGCAAATACAGAATTTATATAAAGAACTCGAATAATAATCTGCATAATACAATCAACCATTTTTCCCTGGTATCAAAATTTACAAAATAAAGGATTTATGCATTACCATATAAAAATTTCGGCTTTTCTGATAACCTTCATCGCAATTTCAATAAACGTAAAATCGCAGGAAGATTTAGATTCACTGCTCAATAGCGAAATGGAACAAAGCGAATCCATAAATTACGAAAACAGTACTTTCTTTTATACAAGAGTGATAAACGGGCAATCGGTAAAACTAATGACTGAAAAAGGATTGGATTTTAGGATTGTGCACCATACTGGTCTGATAAATGGTGGGGTTAAAGAATTATATGGTTTAGACGAAGCCAGTTCTTATATTGGTTTCGAATATGGAATTACAAACTGGTTGATGGCAGGCGTTGGACATGCAAGTTTTGAAAAAGCTTATAATGGATTTATTAAAGCGGCTCTTTTCCGTCAGTCAACCGGAAAATTAACCATGCCAGTTTCTGTAGTTTATTTTGGGAGTATTACAACAAATGGCACCGATTATATGGATGAAGAAAGAAACGGCGATTTCAAATCACGGTTAGATTACACTAACCAGTTAATCATTGGCAGCAAAATAACTCCCCGCCTATCACTGCAGGTATCGCCGACAATTATTCACCGCAACCTGGTAAAAACAGTCAATGACAAAAATAATATTATGGCTATTGGGCTGTCAGGCAGGTATCGACCTTTCAAAGTTGTATCCTTTAATGTGGAATATTTTTATGTGGAGGATAACCCCGATATAAAAACAGAATATTACGATCCGATTTCGATAGGAATGGACTACCAGGTAAGTAAACATGTTTTTCAGTTATATGTGACCAATTCACTGCCAATTACCGATAATTCATTAATTTCCGAGACTAATGGTGATTTCTGGAGCGGTGATATCCGTTTTGGGTTCAGCATCTCAACAGTATTCACAGTGGGGAAAAAGAAAGAATAATAAGGTATTTATTTGTAAACCATATAAAGAAAAAGAAATGAAAAAAAATATCGCACTTATTATCTTGTTTCTGTTCGCAATCTGCATTGATAATCAAGCACAAAAATACCTGACAAAAACGGGAG
>JAHEEB010000895.1 GCA_024640925.1 Bacteroidota bacterium
TGGAATTTCTATTTTCAACTCATCATTATTGTCTCTCACCGGGAGTAAGTAATCAAAATCAAGAAGACAACCATTTTCAAAAGGAAAATTTCCTCCACTTAGTATCTGTTTCTCTTCATCGGTACTTATCCAACAACTATTGTCACTTATCTTTATATCTAAATCAATATTTTGCTCAATTAAATCTGTATTGACAATTTCAAAATACTTTCTATATCTTATATCCCAATCAACTTTAACTGAAATATCTTTTGCAACTCCTTGTCCTATATTTCTTAAACGAATGAACAGGTCAACTCTACTTTGCTTATTCTTGATTTCTTCAATTGATCGATATGCATAAATTGGTAATATAACTCTCGGATATTCACATAAGAAAATTATTTCAAAGTTTAACGGAAGTATATATGGTTCAAAAGCTTTGTGGCGTTGAGTTTTCATTTCTCTCAAAGTCAACCAAATAACTATTAAACTGAATACAGTAGCCAGTGCTACTATCATATCAACAATATTTTTGGTCATCTCCATATCCTTAGGTTATGTCGCCATCGAATATTGTGCACAACGGTCGGGGCTATAGGACGTTGGGGACTTCGTGGACGCGAACCTATCACCCGTTACCGAGCTTGCAAGCGAGAGCGAAGCACGCCTAACCACTTAAACACCAATGGCGTATGAGCCCTTGTTATTTGGCGTTTTTTTATTTTAAATTTCTGATTTGAGTTTCAGAAAATCCCGTAGATTTTGAAATTATATCAATAGAAACACCATTATTTAAAAGATTTTTTACAATCTCAATAGCTTTTTCATCTCTAGCTGTATCCAGTGAGTTTTTTAAATCTCGGTAATATTTTAAACTATCTTCGTAAGATCGTACTTGTTCTTGTGTGAATTTTGCAATTTCTGCAGCCTCAAATAATTTATCAAATATTTGCTCCCTTAATTTATCAGGAATCCTATCCAATTTATTTAAATTACGAATAACATAAAGCCATTTATCAAATCTAGTTTGAAGTTCATCAATAGATTTATTAAACTTTGGCATTTCTAAATAAATAAAAGTCAATTTATCATAGAATACCTCAAGTTTTTCCATTTCTATAAGTTTGACATCATATCTATATTTATCCGTTTCGTTTTTATCCGAATCGAAAACAAAATCTAAAATGGCAATAGTATAAACAGCTTTTAATTCATAATCCCAATCAGCTCGTTTGGCTTGTTCTCTAATCGGAAAAGTTGAATAATATAAACTACGGTCTTTGAAAAAATTTTGTTTGGTTTTTTGTAATTCGACTATAAATTTTTCACCCTTTTCATTTTCGCAATACAAATCAAAAATAGCTTTCCTATCTATATCTGTAGCTCCTAGTTGTTCCGTTTTTAAATAAGTTAAATCTTTAATTTGTCCTTGCTCATCTTTTAATAACTCATTTAAAAAATCCAAAAGCAAATCCTTGTTAAGTTCTTCTCCAAACAATTTTTTAAATCCATAATCAGTAAATGGATTGATATATTTTTCGACAAAATCAGCCATTTTAAGTTTATTTTGAGCAAAGATACATTTTTTCTATAACTATCAGTTGTGCAGGTGCTTTTTATGCCACCAAACTACTTATACGCACATAAAAAACACACCTATTTTCCGGTTTCTGACAAATAGGTGCAGTTTTCCTTCCTTTTTTATCCATTTGTTTTCTATTTTTAGTAATATTTTTCATCCAATATACCAAACTCCCCGTTATCTGTCAATAAGTTCGTGTATATAAATAACAAAGTAAGTTTGCAACTCTTTATTAACAGGTATTCCGGGTTCGTTTTGTTTGTTTTTAAATCAACCCCAACCTCCCGCCAAAGGGTCACTGGCTCTTAATAATGGGCTATAACAGGGCGGTGAAACTGAATACCATTTGTCCCTTTGGGGACAATATATTTATAGCAACCATCGACAAGAAAATAACATTGTGTGGTTGGCAAAATTCACAAAAACTATAATGTGCCTAAAGGCACATTCATTCATGGGAATTTTCTTCTATAAATATTTTGTGCCTAAAGGCATAGAAAGCATTCCATTTGAAGGAAAACTGTTTCTTAAGCAAAGCGGTTTTAGGTTTTAGATAAATTTTTATGTTAGATAATTTCCCTTTTCTCCTATCTGTGAAATCGGGTAAATCTGTTATAATCTGCGGTTCAGACAATTTTTTCCGCACGCCAAATCTTTCTTTTATGTAAAAACTCAATTTATGTACAAAGCTGTTATTGCTTCTTATAAAGGCTTATGACGGGTTGGGGTTTTTAATTTAATCAACATGCGTTTTGTGGTTGTGGCGTGGGCACGAGTTACAAACTCGCACAGGGCAAACAGCGACAACAGAGGCAACGAATAAGATCGTCCGCTCATGTGGTCGTTTCTGTTTTACATGGGTTTGTATCAAACGGCCATGTATCCATGTTAAAAAGAAAGAAATTCCTGTTAAAAGGAAAAGAATACCGAACAGAAGGAATTTACTATCTGCTTACCGAAAAATCATCTCTACCCGAAGTAATTTCAATTGGTACTAAAGAAAATTCATTCCGATTCGAAGGAAATTCATTCCGATTCGAAGGAAATTCATTCCGAAGAGAAGGAAATTCATTCCGAAGAGAAGGGACATCAATCCGAACAGAAGGGACAACGATCCGAAGAGGAGGGACATCAATCCGAAGAGGAGGGACATTGATCC
>JAHEEB010000896.1 GCA_024640925.1 Bacteroidota bacterium
AAAATTCATAATTCATCCCGCTGTTTCCATCGAAATACTGTAATGGAAGATTCCAGTCGTCAGATAAACCATCTACCTTTATTTGCCGGCTTTGCCATCTCAGTCCGTCAACTATTTTTGGAGAGCAACCGGCCAGGGAAATAATTAAAAATAAAAATGAAATCCTTTTCATATGATTTGATTTAATAACCAAATATATTTATTGCAAATAACAAGATGCGACAGAATAGACAATAGCCTGAAATTCCTAGATAAATAGTAATGTATGACTTATAAACTCAAAATAACGGGTTTATCGTTTCAATCTGCCTGTTTATCAGATTGAAGAATATATAACCAATTATGAAACAAGAAGAAAGAAAGATTAACAAAAGTACTTTTCAATTAGTTTTTTCGATGCTTTCGAGCATTAAAATATGAACCGTTAAACTTATTTTCAAACAAACAGAAACACCAATCAGCTGAGTCTTTCTTTAAAATCTTCATATCCGAAATGCTTAACCAGCCTGATTTCTTGTGAATCGGAATTGAAAATGTATATAGAAGGCAGGTTTACTCCATTAAATGTAGAAGTTTTAACCATTGAATAGATGGCCATATCGCCGAGGGTAAGCCTGTCGCCTGCACTCAATGGTTTGTCGAAAGAATAGTCACCAATAACATCGCCAGCAAGACAAGATGGCCCTCCCAAACGGAAGGTATAAGGTTTTTCACCTGGTTTACCTGCATTTAAAATATGTGGCCTATAGGGCATTTCGAGTACATCTGGCATATGATTGGTAGCACTGGCATCGAGTATTGCTATATTCATTTCGTTTTCAAAGGTATCGATAACCCTGGTTATTAATACTCCACTATTTAATGCAATAGCCTCGCCTGGTTCGAGATAAATATCAAGATTATATTTGGCTTTAAATTTTTTAATAATGCGTATTAGCTTATCAACATCGTAATCGCTGCGACTAATGTGGTGGCCCCCACCAAAGTTTATCCATTTAAGCTTATTGAAATAAAAGCTGAATTTCTCTTCTACAATTGCCAGCGTGCGTTCCAATGCATCGCTGTTTAGTTCGCAAAGATTATGAAAATGCAGTCCCGATATACCTTCAATCAAATCGATACTCTCTTTGAAGTTTTTCAAAGTTGTTCCCAGACGGGAAAAAGGTGCACAAGGATCGTATATTTTTGTTTCAACTTCGGAATGTTCCGGATTTATCCGTAAACCGTATTTAACCTTTTTATTTTCGTTAAGCCGGGCTTTATATTTAACTACCTGTGCAGGAGAATTAAAAATAATATGATCGGCAATTCTCAGGTATATGTCAATATCATCAGGCGTAATTGCAGGGGAATAAACATGTACTTCGCCACCAAATTCGTTTCTGCCAAGCAAAGCTTCGTTTACAGAGCTGGCAGCAATTCCCGGCAGGTATTTCATTATCAAGGGAGCCATGCTCCACATGGCAAAACCTTTAAAAGCCAACAGCACCTTGCAACCGGCTTCTTTCTGGACCCGGTCTATTACCTGAAGATTTTCTTCAATACGAGTTTCATTAACAACAAAACAGGGCGTTTTCAGCCCTGTCATTTGTTGTTCGTTTAATATTATTCCACCGAATGGTTCCAGTCTGCTATCTGCCATGGCAATCCATATTTGTTTAGGTCGTCCATAAAAGGATCGGGATCAAATTCTTCTACATTGTATACACCTGGTTTCAACCATTTGTTCTCAAGCATAAGCTTAGCACCAATCATTGCAGGAACACCAGTTGTATAGGATACTGCCTGAGAACCAACTTCCTTGTATGTTTCGGCATGATCGCAAATATTATAAATGAATTTACGAATTGATTTTCCATCTTTCACACCTTCAATAACACAACCGATAGAGGTTTTACCAGTATAATTTTCGGCTAGTGAACCAGGATCAGGTAATACAGCTTTTAAAAACTGAAGTGGAACAATCTTTTGTCCCTGATATTCTACTTCATCAATTCGGGTCATTCCAACATTCTGCAAGACCCGGAGGTGGGTAAGATATTCTTCACCGAAAGTCATCCAGAAACGAATTTTTTTCAATCCCTTAATATTCAAAGCAAGCGATTCAAGTTCCTCGTGATACATCAGGTACATTTTTCTTACTCCAACACCCGGAAAATCAAAGTCCTGCTTAACAGATAGCGGATCGGTTGATTCCCACTTTCCGTTTTCCCAATATCTGCCGCGAGCTGTAATTTCGCGAATATTAATTTCAGGGTTGAAATTGGTGGCAAATGCTTTACCGTGGTTGCCCCCATTGCAATCTACAATATCAATACTATGAATTTCATCGAAAAAGTGTTTCTGTGCATAAGCACAGAAAATATTGGTGACACCGGGGTCAAAACCGCTACCTAAAAGAGCTGTTCGTTTTGCATTTTTAAATTTATCACGATATGCCCATTGCCATTTGTATTCGAATTTTGCTTCGTCAATAGGCTCGTAGTTGGCGGTATCGAGGTAGTTAACCCCAGTCTCGAGACAAGCATCCATAATAGCCAAATCTTGATAAGGCAAGGCTACATTTATGACCAGGCTGGGATTGTACTTTTTTATGAGTGCAACTGTTTGTTTTACATCATCAGCATTTACTTGTTCAGTAAAAATCTTAGTTTTCAGGCGTTTTTCAACACCTTTGGCTATTTCGTCGCATTTACTTTTTGTGCGCGAGGCAAGAACAA
>JAHEEB010000897.1 GCA_024640925.1 Bacteroidota bacterium
GGCTGACAGTGTTGACCAATAATGGTATACTTTCCGGAGATCGAATAAAGGTAAGATAATAAATCTTTTGCTTCCTCCGAAGCATTCAAACATACAGGCTGCTGTGCATTAATAGTGAAAGCTATAAATACTAATAAAAAAAGAAATATATGTTTCATTTGAATTTTTATATGTTGATCACCATTCCCTATTCTCTATTCACTGATCACTGATCACTGAACACTGATCACTATTTTATTTTATCTTCCAGCTCAAAATCCCAGAAAGTATAATCAACCGGGCCCTCAATTTTTGTTTCAATATCGTCGGCAAGCGTAGGAAAGAAATCAATTTCGGTTTCTTTCTCAATTTCATCAATACTCATTGAATATGATTTTAGTTTGCCTGATGAAGAGCCATTTACAAAAATAAAACCAATACCCTGCTGGTTTTGCGGATCGTATAAAACTTTATAATAGCGCTTTGGAACGCTTACATTGTTTTCTCCAATTGTAGGAAATGGTGATTCAGCCAATATGGGTCCGCAAATTACAGAAAACTCTTCTGTATTAGCTACCCATAACCGGATAAGGGCTTCAGATTTAAGCCATATATTATTATAAAAAGCAAGTTTCATTGGAGCAATATTAGTTAAATAAAATGTTTCATCAACAGCTCCCTCTATGTTTTGTAAATCTAAATAGTTGGCAAATTGAGCCATCAGATAACCACTGTCTTTATAATCTTTTTTATTGGCAGACTTTGTTGATACCTGCGGATCCGGAATATACTTTCCTTTGACTTCCGCACCTTCATTAACCTGCGATTTAGTAATTTTATATGCCACCCACGATGGAAGTACATAAGCAGAACTATAGGAAAGAGTGAACGCTTTGTGGTTTATGATTTGCTCTCTGACGATGGGTGAAGGCAGCAATAGATCTGCCTTTTGACTCCATAAAGAAATTACAGGGAATAATCCTAAAAGACATAACATTTTTTTTTTCATAGCTATATTTTTAATCCTTCTATTAAAGTTAATAAAAACGCAGTTGTTTATAATCGATTTTTTTACTTAATTACAGGGATAATTGAAATCTGTTTTTAGTTATGTTTAACTACATATAAATCTATGAAAATAAAGTCATTCGTCTATTTGCCGCTACTAATTGCGACAATTTTGATTTCTGTATCGTGCAGAAAAAAAACACCTGAAATCAAAGAATTTGTATTTACTGAAGAAATTGCCAAGTATATCAGTTATGTATCAGCAGGCAAAATTTTTTCAGATCAACCCCTTCAGATTGATTTTATAAATGAGATTGTAGATCCGGAGGTTGTTGGTAAAGAATTAGAAAATAACTTAATTAAAATTAAACCTTCGATTAAAGGTAAAATCATTTGGACAAGTCAAAGGACAATGACTTTTGTACCTGATGAACCCTGGGAAATGAGGGAGGTTTATGATATTTCCATTGACCTTACAAAAATTGACGAGTCGCTTAAGGATGCAAAAGAAAAACTTGAATTCAGCGTTTATATTGAGGGACAGGATATTGATCAGTTCAAAGGGGATCTTATTTTAAAGGAAAGAAATAATCCCAAAATTTTAAAATATGTTGGAAAAGTAACCTTTAAATTACCTGTAGAGCAAAAGGAACTGGAAAGTGCTTTTGAGATTGAGCGGGGATTTAAAAATGTCAAAATATTTATTCAAAACACAGGTGATGATCGTACTTATACTTTCGAAACTGAAGATCTTCAGCGCGATGAAAGTTCTCACAGTTATTCTGTGACCATTGATGATAAAATCGGTCTGTCTGCCGATTATCAGACTGATTTTGAAATAACACCAATTCAAAAACTGCAGGTTACCAGTGTAATTCGCGAAGAAACCGGTATGCATCCAAGATTAAGGGTTGTGTTCTCTGATGATTTGGATGCAGAACAAGACATTACAGCTTTT
Source organism: Bacteroidota bacterium (assembly GCA_024640925.1). Classification (GTDB taxonomy): domain Bacteria; phylum Bacteroidota; class Bacteroidia; order Bacteroidales; family UBA10428; genus UBA10428. The sequence goes on from JAHEEB010000897.1 coordinate 1,946, forward strand.
TTCTCAGTGAAGCCAAATGTGAAATTAAATGTTTCGAAAAGCGGGAATACGGCAATTGTCGATGGTAAGTTCAAATTTGGTTCGGCTTACGAATTAACAGTGAAGGAAGGTATCAGAAGTCGTTGGGCTACGAAGCTTGAGAAAACATACACGGAGAAAATTAAATTCTCGGATCTTCCGCCAATTGTTGAATTTGCATCAAATGGAATAGTAATGCCAACTTCGAACAAGAGCAAGATACAATTCAAGACAAGTAATCTGAGCAGAGTGCATATTGAAGTAAAAAAGGTATTTGATAATCAGTTATCTGAATTTGTAAGAAATGAACAATTAACCGGAGAAAAACGCAGGCATAATGAATTCAATCATAATTACGGGGGTCAGGGAGGTGTTATCCTTCTGAATAAAACCCTCGAACTTGGAACTGTGAAGAACGAATGGTTGCTCAGCGAAATTAATCTTTCTGATATTATTAAAGAGGGAGATGGCGGACTGTATCTAATCAGACTGAATTTCAACCCCCGCGATATGCTTGTTGAAACAGAAGATGAACCCAATCAGTATGTTGCTGATAATGGAGTTGTTTATAAGCCTATTGTTGTATCAAATTTGGGTATTATTTCCAAAAAAGAAGGAAATACGTACAATATCTTTGTTACAGATTTAATTACGACAAAACCAGTTTCAGATGCCGAGGTTAAGCTATTCAGGTATTGGGACTATGGAGAAGAGGATGCAGAAGGAAGCGGTTCAACCAATTCATCCGGGTTTGTT
>JAHEEB010000187.1 GCA_024640925.1 Bacteroidota bacterium
AGAACAAAGAAGATGCCTTGTCGGTATCAAGAAAATTATTCAGAAACCCATGAATCAGATAAGTAATAAGTGCCAACATAGAACATAAGGTAACTATCCGTAAATGTCTTTCTTTAACTTTATGATAAACCCTGAATCCTGTAATTATTCCCATAACAGCTATCAATACAAATGAAACCATACCAAGCACTCCTGATTCGGCAAGGGGTCCGATATATTCGCTATGAGCGTTGCCTAAATCGCCAAAATTTGTACTTATTGTTGTTTTTTGATATGAAAGTTGATAGGGAGCATAATTAAACATATATGTTCCAGGACCCCATCCAAATACGGGTCTTTCCTTAAACATACGCATGGCAGCAGCCCAGCGGTTTAATCTTTCCAGGTTTGACTCATCAGTAGCTATATTGGTAACAGATTGCAAGTGCTCCGTTAAGTTGGCACTCGAATCTTGTTTATTCTGCTCCATTTTATGCTGTATGGTGTACCAGTTATTAACTAAAAGAACCAATATAACAGTGGTTACTATAGCAAGATATTTGAACTTAATACGAAGTAACGTTGTTGCCAGTATAATAAGAGAGAAAATTACACTAACCCATGATGCACGAGCATACGATAATACAAGAGCGATAAACAGGATTACAAAAATCACAGATGCCATCAGCTTACGAACAAGGCTCTGATTTTTTTGGAGATTTACACCTGAGAAAGCAAAAGGTAACATAGCCATAATTGCCCCATATGATGTATGATCGCGATAGAACGGGTTCATAACAACATGCGCCGCCTGTTTATCAAACAACCCCCACATCAGATGACGATTTATGGCATACCCGATAACAATTAGTAAAGGCAAGGTGTATACCCAAACCATTGTAACCATTTTCTGTGGATTGCGGAAAATATAAATAGCCAAAAGATAAAATGTAGTCAAAAACCAAATTCTTGCTAAAAGAAATTTGAATGATACCAACGGCATGCTGCTGGTAATGGATGTAAGAAATATCCAGAACAGATTAAACAGTATGGCAAGACTAACAGGATGATTTATTACTTTACGATTAATGAAATTCTTCTGAGCAAGTTTATAAATTACAACCAGCATCATGCCAAACAAAATAGGTTCTGTTGGTATGAAAAAATCGATTGTGGAAGAGGGAAAATATTCTGTTAAAGGTATAGAGAGTGGAGTACAGGCAATAACTATAAAATAAAGAATATCCAAACGGGCAAAGGCAAAATAAATAATCAATACAGCTATAGGAACTAAATTGAGATAGTAAAGCTCATGATAAGTAAATATCATGTTTACTATAATATAGACCAATGCCAGAAGAACAATCCCAAGATTGCCTTTATTGTTCTTTATCCACTGCACTTATTTCCAGGTTGGTTTTAATGTTGTTATAAATAAGTAAAAACAGAAGGGTAAGTGCAAAGGCTGAAATTGTGCTTACCACAACAATAATTGACCTCTTTGGTTCTGCCTTACGCTCAGACACTTTAGCTGAGTCGACAATAAAGATCTGGGGTACATTCTGCTCAACATTTACTTTGGCGGCAGCGTATTTTACCTTGAGCTGGCCTAGCCGTTCCAATTCAGATTCTATTTTTTTCGATAATTCAACATAGATACCTCCATACTCAGACAAAACATTTATCCTGCTTTTTATGGATTGTGCTGCTCTCTCATCGCCTCTGGTAAGGGCTTGAGCATATGCATCGGTAAGTGCCGCAGCCTGCGATTCGTAATCAACAATGCCCAGCTCTCTGATTTTCTGGATTGAATCACTTAATTCTTCGATTTCGGCCTGAGTGGTGTTATATTCCTTCTCTACAATGTTTAGAGCTTCTAAAGCCCTGTCCTTTTGCATGTTGTGAATAGTAGAGTCGATATAAGCAGCAATATCATTGGCAATATTGGCAGCATACTCTTTATCTTCATCAAAAACAGTGATTTCGATAGACATAAATTCTGTCCTACGGAAATGAATGTTATTCTTGTATTTTATATCAAGTTTTGTATAGGGAAATTTATCCTTGCCCGGATCGATCCGATAGTGCTTCATCAGATCATATTTCATTACAACATAGTCCTTTATCTGGTTCGAATGAAGGATTTGAAGCATCCGTTCGGCATCTTCTTCTTTTCCAAAGGAAAGTATATCTCGATTATCCATGGAAATTTCTGAAGTTTCTACCAGACTCTTTGCAATGGAGACTGAAGCCGCAGGAAATAATATTACTGCCGACTTAAACCGGTCGTGGATGGCAAGAGAAATAAAAATCGATGCCAAACCGGCAATAATCGTTACAACGATGAGAATAACTCGCTTTTCCCATGCAAATTTTAAAAGATCAAAAGCACTAAAAACTTTGTTCCTTTTTTTTGATGATTTTCCCATTTGGCTATTATTTTATAATGATCAAGTATTTATCCTTTTTCCCCTTCTGAACCAATAAATATTTATTGTTTAAAAGGTCCGTTGAGGCAACCTTAACATCAGCATTTTCAATTTTTGCATTATTCAGGCTGAGACCTCCTCCCTGAATCAATCTGCGAAGTTCTCCCTTGGATGGAAAGACATTTACTTCGCCAGCAAGTAAATCAACAATTCCCAACCCATTGATTATTTTTTCCTTCGAAAGTTCAAATTGTGGCACTCCTTCAAATACCGAAAGAAAGGTTTTTTCATCAAGTTTTGCCAGACTTTCTGTGGTACCTTTACCGAAAAGTATTTTAGAGGCTTCAATTGCATTTTCCAAATCTTTCTTACTGTGTACCATAACAGTAAGTTCTTCAGCTAGTCTTTTCTGAAGTATTCGCATATGTGGCTCTTTTGAATGCTGTTCAATAAGAGTCTCGATTTCTTGAGGGTCGATGAGAGTAAATATTTTAATGTATTTGTTGGCATCCTCATCAGAAGTGTTCAACCAAAACTGGTAGAATGAATAAGGTGTGGTTTTTTCCGAATCAAGCCATACATTACCCGATTCTGTTTTTCCGAATTTGCCTCCATCTGCTTTAGTAACAAGTGGAATAGTTATGGCATATGCTTCGCCACCGTTTTTTCTGCGGATTAACTCTGTACCAGTAGTAATGTTCCCCCATTGGTCAGAGCCTCCCATCTGTAGTTTGCAATTCTTATGTTCATTGAGATACAGAAAATCATATCCCTGGACAAGCTGATAGGTAAACTCTGTGAAAGACATACCTTGTTTTGATTCTTCACCCAGTCTTTTCTTTACACTGTCTTTCGACATCATATAGTTTACAGTAATATGCTTTCCGATATCACGAATGAATTCAAGAAATGTATAGTTCTTCATCCAATCGTAATTATTAACCATTTCGGCTTTATTGGGTATATCAGAATCGAAATCGAGAAATTTTGAAAGCTGTGCTTTAATTCCTTCGAGGTTTTTATTCAAAGTTGCTTCGTCGAGCAGGTTTCTTTCCTGTGATTTGCCGGAAGGATCTCCAATCATACCAGTTGCACCTCCTACCAGGGCAATTGGTTTATGACCTGCAAGCTGAAACCGTTTAAGCAACATAATCTGTGCAAAACTGCCCACATGTAACGAATCTGATGTAGGATCAAACCCAATGTAGGCAACGGTCATTTCTTTTTTTAATTGTTCTTCGGTACCGGGCATGATGTCATGAATCATCCCCCTCCAATTCAAATCTTCAATAAAATCTTTAAAATTCATGAAAAAAAAATTTCTGCAAAGATAATATTTGCTGGTATACAACAATAAAAAAAGCTCATACCTGTATTTGTTGTTCTACTTCTTCAATAACCTCGTGATGTTGGCCAAAATTCAGGTATGGAAAAACCAGAGGAGCCAATCTTGATAAGGGTTTGTACATGATTGACTGATTTATCTGTGCTTTTGGAAGAAAGGGGCTATGGCTTTCGATTGTATTAAAAATCACAAGAACTATGCTTATTAAAAATGCCGCTTTTACTGAGCTAAAAATAGCCCCGGAAAGTCTGTTTATGAAACCAAGAGCAACAGCTTCAATTATTTTTTCAAGCAGGCGGCCAATAAAATGAACAAGAACTATTATAGCCAGAAAAATAATGGCAAATGAAAATAAAGGAAGGTACTCCCCTCCCATATTAAAACGCTCAATAAGCACAGGCGTGAGATATTCCGAAAATTTTACTGCTCCAAAAATACCAATAACAAGAGCTGTAAGAGTGGCAAGCTGAAAAACCAATCCCTTTGAAAATCCTTTGTATGAAGCCCAAATAAAGATGACTAAAAAAATGATGTCAAAAACCATAGGTTGTTTTCCGATAAATGTAAGGAATAGGATTGAAAGAAACACAAACGATTTATTCACAATTGAACCTTCGTTTTTGACTAAAAAAATCAGAAGAAAGATTGTTGCTAAATAAAGTAAAAACGGCTACCTAACTTTAATCGGGTAGCCGTTTTCAAATATTCAATATAGATTATTTTAAAATTATTTCTTTGGTTTCCAAAATAATATTTGATTTATTGATAATGGAAACGTAATAGAGCCCTTTACCTCCCCAGTCGGAAAGATTTAAATATGATTCCTGCTGATTTATTGGGGTGGAATATACTTCTTGCCCAAGAGAGTTTATTATTTTTAAGTTATAACCATTCATATTCGCATAATCTCCATAGCCTATTGTTATAAAGTCTCTGGATGGATTAGGGTAAATTTTAATTGAATTAACAATATTCTGGTTTGCCATCTCAGAAAGGACAACCTTTATAACTAAAGTGTCTTCAACAGAAGTTTTTATTTTAATATAGCTGGTATCATAAATTGCAATGGTGTCATAAACCTTGATAGAATGGTAAACTGGAATGGTATCATAAATTGCGATTGTGTCATAAACCTTGGTAATATAATAAACTGGAATGGTGTCATAAACTGAAATGGTGTCATAAACCTTGATTGAATTATATGTTGATATGGTGTCGTAAACAGGAATAGTGTCATAAACTGAAATTGTATCGTAAATTTTTAATGTATCAGTTACATAATATAAACAGCCTTCATCATTATAGAGAGATTTGATTTCATTAAGAGTGAGTGCTTTGTTATATAACCTGAAATCATCTAATGATCCATTTAAAAATCCATTCAGGTCTCCAGAACGTCTGGCACCCAAAGTAATACTATTCAACCCTTTCATGCCTCCAAAATGTCCATTGTTTGTATAAGTGCCTTCCAATGATAACAGATTCATATCAAGGTATATTTTTGTTGATATATTGTCATATACAACAGCAATATGATGCCATTTATCATCCAGAAGTAAGGATCTATCGCTTGTTGCAAAACCATAGGTATATACATCACTGACGCTTACACGGTTTGATACCGTAATTAATTCACGTTCCAAAGATCCAGTGAAATTATCACCAATACCCAAAATCGAAATATGTTCAGATGGTGTTGTACTATCAGAAAGTGCAAAAACAGCTTGAGGAGAATCCGTGGCACTTTTTACCCAAAAAGATATAGAAACTGGTTGTTGAATATTAAACGATGAAATGTGTTGAGTCAATTCTATGAAATCATTTACTCCATCGAAAATGTAAGCATTATTATCATTCCCAAATCTGTCTGCAGTTAAAACAGGTCCCTTTGCAATTCCATCGTTACATTTACCGCTCACATCATTAGTATTACCAGAGAAAGGAAGATAACATATTAAACTATCTGCAGGTGCTTGAGCAAATAAGTTATAGGAAAAAGCCATTAATAACAAAACGACATTTAATTTTTTCATTTTTTAAAGTTTACAGTTGTTTATAAAGGATTAGAACAAAATAACCAATTTAACATTTGATTTTCTTGTATGATTTACGAGTTTTATTTATAAAGGTTTCTAAATATAAAAATTCAAAAAACATTAAAGAACGATCTTGTATGTAAGCAAATCTTCAAATTTAATTAGGTATCGATTTCAAATTGTTGGTAAATTGGCTAAAAGATTTCAAAGAAGAAAAAGGTGATTTGTTTAAATCACAAAACAACTTATCTTTGCAGGCAAATTAATTTGGCCCTATAGTTCAAGGGATAGAACGGAAGTTTCCTAAACTTCAAATTCAGGTTCGAGTCCTGGTGGGGCTACAAAGCCGGAAGAATCTTCTTCCGGCTTTTTATATTAACACTCAACTCAGACTAATTATAAACTCCTTCAAAATCAACGCCCAGGAAGTATTGAGCCATTAATTTCAACAATACGCTTCCATATAACAGGCCATTCACACTTTCTACAGTTTCCCAGGTGCAGCTATCATGACCAACAAACCCAAGAGAGCATTCTCCATTCCCATTTATATTTACAGGGTCGAATAAGAGCCAGTTTTGTCCGCACCCGAAAGCAGGGATGGCATCTTCCAAATCGTCTCTTTCTTCTCCACCTTCTTCAAGACAGGAACTATCCCAACCCCAATCGTTATCAGGTTCACCACTATCATTCAGTCCACCAAATCCGATAGCTCCACCACCAATAGATTCAAACATAATCCCATTATAATGAGAGGCAATGGCAGCATATGATTTTGGAACCCAGCTGCTTGGTTTCCCAGTAAATGGGGAATTACATTCAATTATATCATTTTCCATCTTAACATTAAGGCCTCCATCGGATCTTTTTTCGAAGCCTTTAACCATGTATGATAATGCTTCGAGTATTTTTTTATCTTCATCTGTATCGCACAGAAACTTAAATGTTTCACAGAATTCCTTGGATGTTTTGGACTTACTGGAATCAAATCTTCCAAACTCAAGAAGTACATCAATATATCCCCGTTCAACAACCAAATCAAAAATGCTTTTATCAGTTTTAGAGCCAGCCTCAAGCAATAATTTTACAATTTTGGCGTGATTGTTTTTCGCTGCTATTGCTAAAGCTGAAGAACCTGTAGACATAACCTCGGAAACATTTGCCCCAGCTTCAAGAAGTGCTTTAATAATATTAACATTTCCTAATTTGCTGGCCCACATTAGAATGGTTGAACCATTTTCTGATTTCCCATTGATATTGAATTCTCCTGAAAGAACTGATTTCACTTTTTCCAAATCATTTGTCTTAACAGCCTCCAAAAGGTTGTTATCAAATTTTTCTTCAATTTTGGTAGTTTCCGGTTCACCTGATTTTACTTCCAGATATCCTTTCTTAGTTTTTTCGTTAACCAGCTTATCATGTTCTTTCTGAGCCTTCTCAATACTGTCAAAACTCTTAATTTGTGATTGCCCATCGGTGCCGGTTTTTCCCCAGCGGACATGCAATTCGGTCCCTTTTAGTTCTATTTCCCAAAATTTATTGGATTTCTCATCATTAAATTCAAAATACCT
>JAHEEB010000898.1 GCA_024640925.1 Bacteroidota bacterium
TTTAGATAAATTGAGAGCAGAAACAATATTAAGTCTTGAAGATATTAGGATAAATCCTAAATCTCGAGGTTTTCATGTAGGACTTATACAATGGGCATTACCTGAAGATCAGTTTGTGAAAGCCGAAAAATTAAAACTAAAACTTGATCTTGGAATGATTTATGATAATGAAATGAGAAATAGATTATTGCAATTACTTAAAAATGAATATCGACCTGAGGAACTTGATACTTTGGTAAATCGGTTAATTTCTAAGAATATTGAAGGCTATAAGATTAAAGTTATAGAACTGTCTGGACTAGATACTATGCAGATATTTAAGAAGACTTTAGATAGTATCAAAATAGAAGTAGAAAAATCTCAGGATAAAAGTTTTTTATATCCTTATCAATATACTTACAAAGTATTAAAAATATTAAAAATAGATACTCTTACAATATTTAGACTACGGTTGGATAGCCTTTTGGAGAAAGCAAAGGAGGAGGCAAAAAAAAGATATTTATATGATGATTATACTGATTTGTCCAGTATTGCTGAGTTATGTGGGTATGTTAATGATCAACGTTTTGTAAAACCATTAATCGAAGCTTTAAACAAACCCAAAAAATTTCAAAAGAACGTGGTAATCGAGGCTCTCGCTCGAATGAAGGTGGAACCATATTACACAAATTTATTAAAAGATAATACTCATAGTATGAATGAAGTGATCTCTGGAATAGATATAGATTATACTATTTATACAAATGTATTGAGATCACAAGATTCATTCTTAGAATTATCTAAATATCTTAAATCAAATGCAGAATGTCTATTAGTGTCAGATGAGAGTAAGCAAAGAAGACATGGTGACGAATTAAAATTCTGTGTGTTTGAAGCTATATATAACAATCTGGAGAATCTTAATATGAAAAGCTTTGTTGGAAATGGAGTAGACAAGATTCATGTGCCATATGAAGTAACTCCTGAAATTGATTCAGCAGTAGAAAAATTATATGATTGGATGCAAAAAAACTATGGAACTTATGAAATAACTTGGTATCACTATTAATCAGATATATAAATCAATAAATAAAGTAAAGATAAACATGAAAAACCTTCTCATTTACTCTGCACTAGGTTCAATAGCATTTTTCACCTCTTGTGGTAAAGACGATTTCGATGGCAGTGCCGGCTTTACCTATTCGCCTGAAACCAACATTAAAGTTGGCGATACCGTAGGTATAAGTGATGAGTGATGAGTTATAAGTGATGTGTTGTATCAACCCCATAACCCATAACCCATAACTCATAACCCATAAAGCACTTATCAAACAAGACACACAAATGCTTAAAAAAATTTCAATCGGGCTTTTCATGTTGCTCCCTGGCCTTTCAACCATTAATGCACAGGAAGTTAATATAGGCTTGCTTTGCAGCCCACGCCACGATTCCATACTTTTACGTTGGGCACCCGCCAACACACAAACCTGGAGACTGGGCAATGAGTATGGCTATGTAGTGAAGCGTTACACCGTTTTAAAAGACAAAAAAGTACCGAAAGAAATAACGGAAGTACAATTAAACCAGACACCCCTGAAGCCACAACCCATTGGAATATGGGAGAAGTACGCCGATGATAAATATGTAGCCATTGCCGGAGAGTGTATTTTTGGTTCTGAATTTAAAGATATTCCAACGGCTGGTAACCCTCATTTAGCCTATAAAAAATACCAGGAAGAAACCCACAGGTATAGTTTTGCTTTGTATGCAGCCGATCAGTCTGTAACTGCTGCCGGATTATCCGGTTTATACCTGGCTGATAAGACTGTCCTACCCGATGAAAAATACCTCTACAGGGTTTATATAAACTGTCCCGATTCACTTGCAACCGATACAGCATATTCTTTTACCGGGCTTTCGGAATATCAGCCTTTGCCCGAACCACTTGAATTTAAAGCCGAGTGGGGAGACAAAAAAGTCACCCTCTCCTGGAATATCCTCTATCAGAATCATATTTACAATAGCTATTTTCTTGAAAAATCCCTTGACAAAGGGAAAACCTATTCACGAATTGGCGAGAATAACATTGTACAACTGGCCGATAAAGGTGTATCACCCGATTTAATGTATAAAACAGATTCCCTACCCGACAATACTACCCTTGTTTATTATCGTGTAAGAGGAATCAGCGCTTTCGGAGAAACTGGTCCACCTTCCGATTCCGTCTTTGGGATTGGAAAATTGCCAATAAGTACTGCACCAATGATAACCGGGTATGAGCTCATCGACAACAAACTCATCAGGCTTACATGGGAATATCCATTCGAAATGAACCAGTCCATAACCGGGTTTAAAATTTACCGATCAGCTAAACCCGAAGGAAAGAAAAAGCTTGTTTATTATGGAAAAGATCCACAACGAAGGGAATTTATCGATAGTACAGCCGGATTTACAAATTATTACCTGATATCGGTTTATAACGAAAACACAGAGAAACTTTCGCCCATAAAGACCTATGCCGAGAGAGTTGACAGCTTTCCTCCGGTGCCACCACAATATCTTTCCGGCCAGATAGATACAGCCGGCAAGGTAACATTACGCTGGCACAGAAATACCGATGAAGACATGGAAGGCTACAGGGTTTATATGTCGAACAGCCCCGAATTCGAGTTTCTATTGGTTACACCGGCAGTAATAATGGATACGGTTTATACCGATACGATAAACCTGTATA
>JAHEEB010000899.1 GCA_024640925.1 Bacteroidota bacterium
TCTTATCGCCTGCAAGGGGTGATGATTATTTCCGCACAGCTATTTCTTGCGGTAATGTTGCAACACCTTGGACAACTGAAAGTGCTATTACTCGTTTGCCTGAGGTTGCATTTGGTGATTCTGCTTGGCAAGCTGTAACTACTATTAATGCTACTTACATGTCTCTTTATATTAATGGTAAACTAATTGATACAGCCAATTTATCCACTGACAATCATCTTGCAAACTTAAAAAACGATTCAGCATGGATTGGCAGAGGTGGTTATGGTGGCGACCCAAACTATTTGTGTAAAGTTCAAAGTATATCTATGTATGATAAAGAATTAACTGCTGATGAAGTTTTATTCCTATATAACAATAAAGCTACAGATGTAAAAATTGTTGAAAGCGCTCAAAATATTGGTGTTTATGCAGCAAACGGAAATATCTACATTAACAATCTTGGAGACGCAGAAGTAAATTCTATTCAGATTTATAGCTTAACAGGAAGCCTTATAATGCAGGCTGATAGCTATTCAGGAGCAATTAACGTTGATCTGCCTTCGAATTTGTATATTGTTAAAGTACGAACAGACAAAGGCAATTTTACTTCTAAAGTTCTTGTAAAATAAGCTTTTAAGTATTTTTATTTTACTCTATAAAAAGGCTGGGATTTCCTGGCCTTTTTTTATCACTTTCTTTATGTCAACAAAATAAAGACTAAACCCAAATCCCAAATCCCAAATCTACCTCAATACGAAATATAACTGGACTAACCTTCAAAGCCTTGGTCTGTGAGTCTCATACCAAACAAACAAAAAGATAGGGCATTTAATAAATCATGAAAGATTCACTGTTTCAAATTTCAAACATTAATTTATTCTGTATATTTGACTCAATTATTATATTTGATTATGGAATTTCTTAGCGATCTCTGGTTATTTTTAAAGGAAAGAAAAAAGTTCTGGTTAATCCCTTTAATTGTTATTTTATTATTAATGGGTGTAATTATTGTGTTATCGAGTGGTACTGCAATAGCTCCGTTTATTTATACACTGTTCTAGTTAAGATCATCTCAGACATAATAATCCAGAACAAGTCGAAGGGTGTCTTATTATGGAATAGTTATTCTTTCTTCAAGCATTGTAATCTTTTCATTATCCGGATCAAGGAGTTTCATTTCCTGTACTATTTCCTTTGCCTTTTCAAGCTCCTCTGAATCTTTATATAGTATTCCCAAATCAAAAAGAAAACCAATATCTTTCTTATAATCAGGATAGGCTTTTAGGTAATAGGTTATGGCATTTTTATCATTTCTTTTCATTAAAATAACCCCGATATAGCGATTGGCAATGGATGTTTCTTTTATTTCCAGGGTTTTTAATAGTTTGCTTAAGGCGGCATCATCATTTCCGGTTCTATACAACTCTAATGCTTGGCTTAATTGTACTTCTACCTGCATGGGTACAAATTCAGCATAAACAGGTTTATTTTTGGGGAATGCAATCTGATATTCAGGATCAATTTTTCGCAATTCATTAAGTTTTTCTTGAAATTTATTATTTTCACCACTATAATAATATATTTTACAAAGCTTAATAAGAGTTTTTTGTCTGGTTGATTCACTTTTATCAATTTCAGAAGCCTTGTTTAGTATTTGAACAGCTTCGGTATATTCTCCTTTCAGTAGTAATATTTCACTTTTTACCAAACAGGCATTAACGGTTTCTTTTAATTCCAACGATCTGTTTACTAGCTTTAATGCTAGGGGAAAGTCGTTTGTATGTGTAAGACAATTAACGGCATCATTATAATAACTAACCTGGAAAGGATCGTATTTTATGTTTGCATAATATTCTCTGAAAGCTTTATAATAGTCTCCTTTCTGTTTATAAAAATCAGCTAACATTAAATGAGCATCATCCATCTTTAGGGAGCCTGTAACCATTACAAAAGCTAGGGAATCAACAATTGATTTTGGCTTATAAGATTGAATATATTGTGTCGGTGATGATTCAAAAGACTGAAATGGCCAATAATGAATTAAGGTATTTACCAAAATTACACCAGCCAGACTGTCTATTTCAGTGTATCCCCAGTTCTTCTGGTAATATGCAGAGTTTTTATAATAGATAGGATTTAACTTTTCACCTGTAATGTTTGATTTTGTTATTTCATTAAAAAAAGCATCTGCAATTAAAAAATATCCGGCAATGTTAGGGTGTACATGTTCTGTTACCAGGTTAAAGCCTATCAGTTCATTGGGTGAAGAAGTTTCAAAGATACTTTTCATTGGTATCAGACAGGCATTATATTTTGCAGCTAGTTTGTGTATCGTTTTATTTATGTCTTCCGAAGCTCTGAAACGAATGCAATCTAAATCTTTTGCATTGTAATAATATTCTTTTGCCTTGGTATATTTTCCTTCGTTCTCAAAATTTATAGCACTATCATAGCTTTCTGTTGCTGATGGAAAATCGGGAGTATTTAAGGAACAAAACGGTTTTAAATCCTTTACATTGCTTATAACTTCACTTATAAAAACAGGTACATTTTTACGTTTTGCTTTTTCTAAAATTTCACCAATGTTTTTCTCATATGTTTCAATCGTTTTATTGTATACATCGCTTTTATAAGGTATTTCTTTATTGTTTGCAATGGCTTTCATCAAGCTTCCCCTAACTGATTCGGATTTTCCTATTCCTCCAATCATATTTCTTATTAGCTGATAAAC
>JAHEEB010000900.1 GCA_024640925.1 Bacteroidota bacterium
AATGCTCATGAAACTTGCTAATGGTAAACCCATTGCCCTGGGTGAAGTCGGGCATTTACCAACTCCGGAAATACTAAAAACCCAACCCAATTGGGCTTGGTTAATGATTTGGGCCGATTTTCTAACTATGGGAAACAAGCCTGAAGAATTAAAAGCAATATACAATGCTGAAAATACTCTTACTCTTGAGGAATCAATCAAACAGAGAAACAATAAAACAGATCAAATTCAGGACAAATAATGCACAATTGGCTAAATAGAGCAATAATTTATCATATTTTCATCGATAGATTTGCTGGCTATCCCCAAAAGGCAGATCCAACAAAACCTGCATTCTGTGGTGGTAATATAAAAGCTATTGCCAAAAAAATAGATCATATTAAAGAAATTGGTGCTAACACAATTCTGCTTTCACCTTTTTATGAGACAAGTGCTTATCATGGATATCACATTACCAATTTCAGGGAAACAGATAAAAGATATGGTTCACTCCATGAACTAAAAGATCTGATAAAAGAGTGTAAAAGCCATGATATAAGAGTAATAGCCGATATCGTTCCTAATCATTGTTCCATAGAACATCCCTGGTTTATCGAGGCCAAATCAAATAAAAACAGTCCTTATATAAATTGGTTTTATTTTCACGATTGGCCAAACAATTACTTATCATTCATGGGTTTCGGGGAATTGCCAAAACTAAATCTTGAAAACACTGAGACAAGAAAAGAGATGATTGATTCTCTTTTGCAATGGGCTAAATTAGGATTTGATGGTTTTCGTATTGATCATGTGATTGGGTTACCCGAAATATTCTTAACTGAATTAAAAAATTCAACAAAAAATATTAATTCCGATTTTGTTTTAATTGGCGAAGCCTGGTCCGAAGGTATGAGACATAAATACCTGAAAACAATACGGTTAAAGGGCAAGCAAGATTTATGGAAAAATGGATTTCAGCAGGTTTCCATTCAGAAAGCATATGAAGGTATTATTGATGGAGTTTTTGATTTCGGATGGAGGGAGCTGATTCTTAAAAACCTGGGCTTATTAAAAACAGGAAAAGAAAAGATCCAGATCAAAATTGATCAATACAACAAAAAATTTAATGAAAATATTAGTCTTGTCAGGTTTCTTGACAACCACGACACGAACCGGATTATGTTTATGTGCAAAAATGATAAGAAGCTTTTTACCGATTTGATGACACTTCTTTTTGCCCAGAATAGTCCAATTTCTATATACTATGGAACAGAATCGGGTATGAACCAAACGTCGCCTCTCTCCCTGAAAGTTCCTTTTTCCGATTTACATGCACGAAATACCATGAAATGGGACAATTCATTTCAATATCTACCATTACTTTCTGATTTATCAAAAAAAAGAAATGCTGGAAAATTATAGCTATAAGCGTTTACCAACGATATAATCTTCCAGTTGATTAATTGTATGGTTCTGATCCTCAATGGTTTTTGAAACTACATCACCAATTGAAATAATACCAATCAATTCATCATTCTCTATAACCGGCAAATGTCGTACTCTTTGATCTGTCATCAGTTTCATACATTCATTCACCGATGTTGATAGTCTGACAAAAAAGACTTTATCTGTCATCATATCTCCCACTCTCGATTCTTGTGATGTTTTTCCTTTGAGAACAACTTTACGGGCGTAATCGCGTTCAGAGAATATTCCCATTACTTTCTTTTCTTTAATAACAACTATAGCCCCTATGTTATGACCAGCCATTTTCTTCAATGCTTCATAAACAGTGGTTTCGGGATCAACACTTTGAACTGTTCGCCCCTTTGAATCGAGAATATCTTTTACTGTATACATAGCCGATTGAATTTAATAACCTCAAGTTACTAAATAAAAAAGGTCAGATCAAGTAAAAGAATGTTTTTATCGTTTTATACGATTCTGGCTATATACCTTCTATCAGATTTGCTCCCGAAATAGGAGATTAATATAAAATTTATACAGATATACTTAACCAGCTATATTTTTCCGTTATTTTTGTATCATGTTTAAACTTCTATCCATATTTTCATGAAGAAATACAAGCATTTCGAAACCAACGCCGTTCGTAGTCAGCTAGACCGTTCGCAGATGAAGGAGCATAGTGTACCAATTTTTGCTACTTCAAGTTTTGTGTTTAACACTGCCGAAGAAGCTCGTGCAGTGTTTGCCGATGAAATGGAAGGCTATATGTATTCACGCTATAACAATCCCAATACCGATGAATTTGTTAATAAACTGAGTGCTTTGGAAGGTGTTGATGAAGGAATTGCTACATCCAGCGGAATGGCAGCCAATTATCTTGCAATCATATCACATCTTCGCGCAGGCGACCATATTGTTGCATCAAGAAGTTTATTTACCTCGTCGCACCAGATAATTACACAAATATTACCAAGATTTGGTATAAGTCATACATATGTCGATTGCAATGATAAAGAAGGTTGGGAAGATGCGGTTATGCCTTCAACACGTTTATTCTTCATAGAAACCCCTTCGAACCCGGCACTTGACCTTGTTGATATCTCATTTGTGGCTAAACTGGCTAAAAAGAATAATTGCATTGTAGTTATTGATAATAGTTTTGCTACTCCTTATATACAGACTCCTGCCCAGCTAGGTGTGGATCTTATCTGCCATTCGGCCACTAAATTTATTGATGGACAAGGCAGAACTATGGGAGGAGCTGTA
>JAHEEB010000901.1 GCA_024640925.1 Bacteroidota bacterium
TGCCGGAACTAAAAATCCGAATGAACAAGGGCAAGGCTTTCGATGTAGACACGATTTCATCCTCTGCGGATGCTTTTAACGTTCTGAAACGTATTAATGGCAGAAACCTTATCCAGGAGAATTTTATTGTCCTTTTGTTAAACCGGGCAAACAAGGTTATCGGCTATTACCGACATACCCTGGGCACATCTTCAGCAACAATGGTCGATGTTCCGATGGTAACCGGTATGGTTTCAAAAGCCCTGGCACATGGTGTTATAATCAGCCATAACCATCCTTCAGGAAATACCACTCCTTCTGATGCAGACAGGGAAATAACCCGCAAGTTGAACCAGGCACTGAAAATTGTACAGATTAATCTTATGGATCATATCATATTTACCGAAAACAGCTACTATTCCTTTGCTGACGAAGGAACCCTAAACGGAATAAACGAACACACCATGATAACAGTTGAAAATTTGCTGACAGAATACTCTGGAATTGACCAGGAAACATTGCCCGATGTGTTAAAACAGGATGAATTTGAATTCATCCGTGAAAACATTGACCTATACAACGAAGATGAAACCATCAAAAAGTACATTGATACTTTTGTTGAAAAGTTAAACGAAGTAACCCAAAAGAAAGCTGCCAACGCAGAAAAATCTCAAAAGCCGGTAAAACAGGTCACCAAAAAACAAGCAAAAAAGCCTGCAAAGAAGGAAACTGTGGATGATTCAGCAGAACCGGTTGAGAAAGTCGGTCTGGAGGTGTCGTTTATTAAACGGTATATTGCGTTGCATGGCAAAACCAAAGAAAAAAGTCAAATCCTGAGCTTGCTGAATTCGTTGCAGAAAGCCATTATTGAAAAGAGAATCCGCAAAACCTCGCCTTATGCCAAAGAAATTAAGAACATCCAGGACCAGCTCATCAAATGTTATGGAAAGATGGGAAACACCATCGGGGTAAAGTTGGATAACAAAACAATGGAAGCTTATTCGACTATTGCCAACAGTGAGAAAACAAGGCTTTCTGTTTTGTACATCAAACAATACATTGGGTTACACGGCAAAGAAGGTGTAAAAGACAGGGCAAGAACCTTGTTGAAAAGGATTGAAAAAGCCCTGGAATCAGGAAAAATAACAAAAACAGACCCTTATTATAATGAAATCATTGAAATTAAAGATTCTCTTACTACTTATCTTTCCGACAAGTCAAAAACCCCTGAAATAAAGGAATCCACATTGAATGGAATCATGTCCTGGGTAATAAAAAGAAGGATGAAACGAAAAGTCGGTAAGTACCTCATGAAAATCCATGAAACGGAAAAAGGATTGCGGGGTGTGGATGAAACACCGGAACTGAAACCGGAAGTTCCTATAACTCCTGAAATTATTACCAGCAATGAACTTTCTCAAATGCACTTCGAAACTATCGGGTTGCAAGGCAAATACCGCGAACTTATCGGTGACCCCTGTGTGGGTTTTACTGCCATGATTTTTGGCCTGCCAAAAAGTGGTAAATCGACCCTTTGCATCGATTTTGCAAAGTACCTGGCTGAGCATCACGGCAGAGTTCTTTATGTGGCCATTGAAGAGAAATTCGGGTACACATTAAAAGAGAAATTTGAGCGGTTGAAGGCCATTCACCCGAACCTGGTTGTTGCTGAAAAACTACCCGATAACCTGTCATCCTATCCGTTTGTGTTTATTGATTCGGTGAGCAAGGCTGGGCTGAACAGCTCTGAACTATATACCCTTACCAAACAGAATCCGAAAACCGCATTCATCTTTATCTTCCACACCACCAAAGATGGAAATTTCCGCGGTAAACAGGATTTTGCACATGATGTGGATGTGATTATAGAGGTTGATAAGGGTGTGGCTAAAGGAAATGGAAGGTTTGGAGTTGGTGGAAGAGTGGAGGTGTTTGGGTAGTATGGCACCTCATTTATGAAGAAGTAAATGAAAGGAAGTTAATAAGCCTTTATACAAATTTCAATTACGTGATTACGTACTTAAGAGATATATTTTAAACCATGTTTCAAATCATAAAGGCAAATCAAGTTCATCAATTCTGAAAAATCCTTCCAATCCTTCATTTTTTACTCTATATTCTAATACTTCAGGAGAAACCATAAACTTTTTAGCAAACCTAATAGCAAAGTCTTCGATTAAAAAACCCGTTACATCTTCGTTTATTAAACCATAACTATCACCAGCAAGTTTTATATTTCTTTCATCTTTTTCAATCTCTTCAATTAAGGTGTTTTTAGGGACCAAGAACCTACCAGCAAATTCATTTGCTTGCCACTCAAACCAACTTAACTTAGTTGTATCCAAGTCAGTTATGTATTTATTCCATTCTTCAATAGAATCAAATTTAATATTATCAAGAAACTCTCGATGCAAAATAAAATGACCAAGCTCATGCGCAAGTGTGAACCTTACACGGTGATGCCAGTTGACACTTTTATAATAGTGATTATCAATGAAAATTGTTTTACAATCGTTTGATAAAAACCCTTCAACATCAAACTCTTCTTTTATTTTTTCAGTTGGTCTGACTTCTATTCCATGTTTTTGAATTACGAATTCAACAGGAACTGGGATCTCTTCAGCAATTGTTAAATTTTTTCTTCTTACATCATCTGCTATATTACGAATCTTCTCTTTTGAAAGGTGATTTGCATTGAAATTCATCAACTCTTAGTAATTATGTTTGCTAAT
>JAHEEB010000005.1 GCA_024640925.1 Bacteroidota bacterium
ACTATAAAAGATATACAATCAGGCTAAATACTTCATCTGAGATTAAACCTTGGTTAAAGATCGGAGAAAACGCCAATTACTCATATAGCGAAAGAAATGTTGTTCCAGAACAAGATGAGTTTGTTTCTGTGGTAGCTTGTGCCCTAAACAGCGATCCAGCAACACCAGTATATTCAATTGATTCTGTTACTGGAGAAAAAACTCCTTCTGCAGGTATCAGAAATAACATAAAGAATCCGGTTGGTACTATTGAACGTGATGAGGATCTTATTTCCAGCAGTAAACTATTAGGCAACTTATTTGTCGATATCAGCCCTATAAAAGGATTGAACGTAAAGACAACGGTTGGTACAGAATTGAATAATTCAAAGGAAGATGTATTTTATCGTGATTATCAGGAAAGCGGTACTTATTTCAGGCCTGTAAACCAATTAATCAATGCAACTTATAACTATACTACTTTAATATGGGAAAACACTATTAACTATAGTAAAACAATCTCTGAAAAACACAATCTGCAAGTTTTGGCTGGATATACGCGCCAATCAAATAAATACCGCTACCAAGTTGCAGAAGCTAATGGTGTACCTGAAGATCCTAATTTAAGGTTTATTTCAAATGCTAGTGATCCTCTGACAATTTCTTATGGAGACATTGTTAGTAATTTAGATGGATATATTGTCCAACATCCAGTTAATTATGATGCTTATCTTATTTCTTATTTGGGCAGAGTTATGTACAACTACGCCGATTTAATTGATATTAATGCTTCTATAAGACGTGATGGTTCCAGTAAATTTGGAGAAAATAATAAATGGGGAATATTTCCTTCTTTTGCTGGGGGTCTAAAAATAAGTGAGTTCTCCTTTATTAAGAATTATCCTGTAATATCTTTTCTTAAAATTAGAGTTGGCTGGGGTAAACTTGGTAACCAGGAAGTACCTGATTATGCAGCTTATACTGATGTTCAATCAAATATGAATTACACATTCGGCCCTGGTGGTTCCCAAACTGCATATCCTGGTGGCGCTCCTACTTCCATTGGTAATCTTGCTTTGAAATGGGAATCAACAGCTATGACCAATATTGGACTTGATTTAAATCTATTTCAAAACAAAGTAAGTTTTAACTTCGATTATTTTTGGAGAAATACTGAAGACATGTTGGTGGCTGTGCCTATTCCAGGTTTAACCGGAGTGTTAAATGCCCCACTGGTCAATAAAGGTTCTATGAAAAACAATGGATTAGAAATTAATGGAATATATAAAAATAAGTTAGGCGATTTCACTTATGAAATTGGCGGTAATATAGCCTTTATAGATAATGAAATCACGAAGCTTGGATCAGCTGATGCAGAGATACTATCTGGTCAATTCAGAGCTTCGGATTATATCTCTCACACTGCTGTTGGAAAGCCAGTTGGTAGTTTTTATGGTTATGTAACTGATGGATACTGGCAGTATCAGGAAGATATTGATGCTGCTAATTTAAATGCACAACAACAATCTGGCAGTAGCACTGCATATTACGATAAAAAACTTACTTCTCCTGGAGATATTAAATTTAAAGATATCAGTGGTCCAGATGGCGTACCCGATGGTGTAATTACTCAGGAAGATCGTACTTTCATTGGAAACCCAAGCCCTGATTTTACCTATGGTATAAATATAAACCTCAGGTATAAGCTATTTGATCTTGCAATATTCGGACAGGGAGTTCATGGAAATGAAATCTTCCAGGCTCTAATCTATTACAATGAAAGCCCTAGTGCTTACTGGAATTTAAGTCCTACCATGTTAGACCACTGGACTGAAGATAATAGAAATGCTTCAACACCTAGACTTGATCAATACGATCAAAATAAAAACCTGAGGATTTCCGATAGATACGTAAAAGATGGTAGTTTCTTCAGAATTAAAAACGTTCAATTAGGTGTAAATTTGCCTAACAGCATTTGTGAAAAGCTAAAAATTGAACGGTTTAGAGTATACCTATCTGGCCAAAATCTTTTAACTTTCAGCGATTATACAGGATTTGATCCAGAAATTGGGACAGGAACATCTGTAATGGATATGGGGATCGATAGGGGGTTCTATCCTATCGCCAGAAGCTATACACTGGGCGCTTCATTTACATTTTAATTTAAATTAATAAAACAATTATGAAAAAGATATTTTTCCCATTACTTGGCATATTTATTATGCTTTCGGCCTGTAAGGACGATGAATTGCTGGATCAAGTCCCTCATAACCTTACGGATAATGCCTATTACACATCAGCAGATGGGGCAACTCAAGGGATTAATGCAGCATATGCTGTTTTACAATTAGGAGAAGGAGTTGAAAGGATTGAACTTTTAGGAACTGTTTGTTCCGGCGATGCTCTTCCAGGTGGAGAGCCAGGAGGAAACGATCAGCCTAATATGCAGGAAGCTGCCAGGTTTAATCTTGCTTCTAACGCAATATATGTAAATTCTTTTTGGAGAAACATGTATACAGGTATTTATCGATGCAATATACTTTTAAGCTATCTCGAAAAATCGGAAGAATATGCCGACTTTCCAGAAGATCTTCGAAACAGGATAAAAGGTGAAGCTTATTTTTTAAGAGGATTATTTCATTTTAAACTTCAGATTTTCTTTGGAGGATATCCTCAACTCCAAGCTGATTTTAACAACCAGCTAAAAGGAGTGCCTTATATTGATCATCCTCTCTTGCCTGAAGAATGGTCTCAGGAAAGGCCTACACTAGAATATACATGGTCAAAAATTGAAGAGGATTTTCAGAAGGCATCGGAACTACTTCCTTTGAAAAGCGAATATGATGCCTCAGAAACAGGTAGGGCAACAAAAGGTGCTGCTACAGCTATGTTGGCTAAAACATACCTGTATCAGAACAAGTTTGAATTAGCATATAATGCAGCAAAAGAAGTAATAAATTCAGAGGAATATTTCTTAATGGGTGAGACAGGACATGAAGGCCCTTATACCGTTCAACGCTGGACAAAAGATGGAATTGTTCCGGTTCAAATGCCAGGATATCAATATATTTGGCAGGCTGAGGCGAATAATTGCGATGAATCAATTTTTGATGTTCAACATTATGGTGATAACAGTTCGGGAACATCTGATAACACAACTGAAGGTAATATACTTCCTCAGTATTACGGAGTACGCCGTGTGATGACATACATGACAGGAACATTGGCTTCAACAGAATATTTTTGGGGATTTATTTTACCCACACCTTATTTCATACAAACAGCTTATAAAAATGTAGGTTGTCAGGAATCTGATGGTACAATTACCGATCCACGATACAAATATACTGTAATAGCTGCTGGAGATTCTATTCCTTTTCAATATGCTCCTGCTAATTTAATACCCCTATATCCCGATTCAGCGCTTTTTGATCCTTGGGGAAACTGGCCATCTACAGGATATTCAACATGGAAATATTTTCTTCATCCAGAATCTGTTGTGAGGGCTGGCTGGTATGAAAACCCACAGAATACAAAATATTTCCGTTTTGCTGATCTTTTGTTAATTGGAGCCGAAGCAGCCGTGCAAATTGATAAGCCAGATGATGCAAAAACCTGGATAAACAGGGTTCGTGACAGAGCCAGGAATGCCGGAAATACAGGATATCCTCAAGCTTATACAACAGCACCAACTGTTGAAGATGTTTATGCAGAAAGAAGAGTTGAACTTGCTTTCGAAAGTCACCAGTTTTTTGATATTGTAAGAACAGGAAGGGCAAAGCAAATTTTGCAGGAAGAAGCAATGCTTTACCCAACGGTTACTAATGGTGATAATCCAACGGAGGTTGCTACAGTAGAATTTGGAAATATATTTCAGATTGGTAAAAACGAAATATTCCCAATACCTATAACTGAAATTGATCTGACTAAGGGTACATTAACTCAAAATCCAAATTATTAAATTTGAATTATAAATAAGAGGCATGCAAAAAAGCATGTCTCTTATTGCACAAAATAAAAAAATTAACTATCATTGGTATAACTTTAAAAACTAAACAAATTTTTAACTAAAACTATCATTATTATGAAAAAACAATTACTATGCTTATGTTCTGTTGCATTGTTTGCGGCAGGCAATTTAGCTACTGCTCAGTACTACGAACCAGTTACAAAATTAGATGTAGTTCCAACTAAAGCTGCTATAACCATTGATGGTACAGCCGATGCATCTTATGGGGATTTTCAGGCTACAACAATTTGTAAGGCAGGTGCTGCTGCAGGTGCTGCAGGTATTGATCCTTACCTGGCTAATAACTATCCTGATTTTGGAGCTGAATTCAAGCTCTGCTGGGATACCACTTATCTTTATCTGTATGCGGAAGTTACAGATGATATTGCAGAAAACTATGTGAGAGGAAAAGAACAATCATGGACATGGGACAATGTAGAAGCATTTATAGATCTTGATACCAGCTCTTTAGCCGCTAATAAAAACATCGGAAAAATTCAAATGCGTTTTAACCGTGGTCTTTTAAGTAAATGTGATGTAGACTCATTAGTAGAATCTGCTGGTGGTAATGTTACTGCTGATAAATTTTTATTTTCAGTAAATAATGATGCTGCTTCATTAAACAGCAGTAATGCTGGTTGGAGTTTCGAAGTTGCCATTCCTTGGACAGCAGCTATGTCTGGTACGATTGACACTAGAATGTCTGAACAGATTAAAGATGTTATCGGATTTGACTTCGCTGTTGCCGATGCTGATGGTGATGGTTCTGCCACAACCGGTGGTAGAAATATAGATGGAGGCCAACAGGCTTTCTGGGATACTGATAAAGATCCAGCAACTGGTTTATTTGGAAAAGGTACCGAGGATAATGCATATCAGGATAAGTTGACTTATGGTTGGATTACATTAACAGGTACTCCTGTAAACTTAGCACCAGTCGGTGGAACCCATGATTATTCTTGTACAATTCCTATATCCTCTGCATTTGCTGAAACTTTAAGAGTATATCCAAATCCGTCTACAGGTTTAGTAAAAATAGAAGGTGCAACTACTGAAGTTTCTGTTTATACTATTACTGGGTCTTTAGTGAAAACAATAAAAGCTTCCGACGAAATTTCTGTTTCTCTTGAAAGCGGTATTTATTTTATTAAAGCTAATGGCTCTTCCCAAAAACTTGTTGTAAAATAATACAAACGATTTAAAGTTTTACCAATTATATTAAAGGACGCTTGAAAAGAGCGTCCTTTTCATTTTCAAAAAGGTTCCGGTTTTCTTCTAATAAATTATTTTTTACCAAACTAAAATTAAAATTAGTTTCTGCTTCATTTATAGTTATGTATACCATGGATTTTAACTACTTTTGTCTCGCCTAATTTTCACATTTAAGTTCATGAAAAACAAACTGGAGAAAATAAAGAAAAATACACCCCTAGATCCAAAAAAGAAATTTATTTTTTCTGTTATCCTTGTACTTATCCCGGTTTTTATTCTTTTTCTTATCGAGTTCTCCCTGAGAATTGCTAACTATGGTGATAATTACAGCCTGTTTGTCGATTTTAGTATGTATGGTAAAGAATACCGTACATGTAACCGTGATATTGGAAAAAAGTATTTCCATAATCTACCTTACACTACTCCCTGTAATGATATTTTTTTAAAACAGAAACCTAAAAACGGATTTCGGGTTTTCGTTATTGGAAGCTCCACAACCGTCGGTTTTCCTTATAGCCAAGGAGTTATGTTTTCCAGAATACTTCAAAGCAGATTGCAAGACAGCTACCCTGGTAAATATATAGAGGTAATTAATACCGGTATGACTGCCATTAACAGTTATACATTTCAGGATAAATTTGGTGAAATATTAAAAGAAAAACCTGATGCGGTTATCATATATGGAGGTCAGAATGAATTTTATGGAGGAATGGGTATTGGCTCAAATGATGCTTCGGGGAAGTTTCGGTGGATGAAGATTCTCCAGCTTGACCTCCTTGAGTTTAAGACATATCAGCTCATTCGGAATATCATAGCTGGTTCAAAGAAACAGTTGAAGAATAAAAATAAAATAGAAAATGCCGGTAGTGCAACGCTAATGCAACTCTGCAGCGCAAACACCGACATTGAATACAATAGCGAGGTTTACCTACTGGCTCACGAACATTTCAAAAAGAACATGGAGTCAATTTTAAAGAAAGCCAACAAGAAAGGCGTACCTGTATTTTTCAGTGAGCTTGTTTGCAATGTCAAAGATTTACCACCTTTCGGTTCTTCCAAATCAACCAACTATCCTTCAGCAATTTCAGTTTATGAAGAAGCCCGGACTTTTGAAAAAGAAGGTGATTATGAAAAAGCTAAAGCTTCTTACTATCGTGCCAAAGATTTAGACTGTATACGCTTCAGAGCTTCAGAAGATTTAAATAAAATTGTAGATGATCTAGCAGCTAAATATGGAGCTTATCTTGTTCCAATGGAAAGCATTTTCGAAAAGAACTCACCCCATGGACTTATTGGGAACAACCTGATAACAGAACATGTACATCCGAATATTGATGGGTATTTCATAATGGCTGATGCTTTTTATTCATCAATAGTGCAAAGCAAAATTATTGGTAGAGTTGATTCTTCGAATTACAAACCCTCTTCTTATTACAGAAAAAATTGGGGTTTTACGGAACTTGATAGTGTTTCAGCTGAACTATTATTACATAAATTAAAAAATGGATGGCCTTTTAAGTCCGCTGCCATTGAAAACAGATTTATTAAGGACTTTAAACCAAAAGGAATTATTGATTCTCTTGCTTTTCAGGCTATGAGATTCGATGTATTTACTCTGGAATCTGCTCATAAATTTTTAGCCCATTATTATTTAAATAATAAACAACCGGACAAAGCTTTCCAAGAGTATTATTCTATTATTAAAATTCAACCCTATAATATACAAAACTATATAGAGGCTGGAGATTTACTTTTTCAAAATGGCAGTTACGAAAAGGCCTTGGAGATTTTTCTTTCATCTTTAAAAATAGATCGTGAAATTTATATTCTCAGTAAAACCGGAGAAATATATTGTCTCAATAAAAACTTTAAAGAAGCTATTCCCTATCTCGAAGAGGTAAATAATTTGGACCCGAATTTTAGAAAACAAACAATTGTGAATTTACTTTTTCAGGCATACAATGAAACCGGAAATAGTAAAAAAGCAAAAGAAATATTCAGTTCAAATAAAGAGCTGCTATCACAATCATCTGCAATCAAAAAACAAGAGGTGGTACTACGAATACCTTCTGATGTAAAACAACAGATAGAACAAGCAATAAAAGATTTACAAAGTGGAAATATTGAAAAAGCACTTTCTTTGCTACTAGATGCTAATAAAACCCATGAAACTAGTCTGGCCAGTCGCTTTTTGGGAGACATTTACCTTCAAAGAAAGGATAAAAAAGCATTATTTTACTTAAAAAAAGTATATCCTGACTATAGTGCTGACCCACAGTATTTAAATTCAATTTGTTATGCCAGTATTTTGTTTAAAGATTTTAAAACAGCAAAGGAAATACTGCCCAGATTAAAACAACTTTCGCCTAATAATCCGAACATTCCGGTTTTTGAGAAAAATATTCCTCCGGAATACAAATAAAAGCAATTCCTAATCTCATTGATTTGTAACAAAATGATTATCTTCAAACCCGAATTTAAAATTCTTAATTTCCTTACTAATACACTAATTTAAGTAATACTCATGAACAATAATATACAGAAACTCACTTTCCGGGAAAAAGCAGGATATGGGTTTGGTGATTTGGCTTCCTGCCTCTTCTGGACAACAATAATGACTCAATTGCTTTTCTTCTACACTGATGTATTTGGATTAACCGGAAAAGCAGCTGGATTAATGTTTTTGATTTCAAGATTGCTGGATGCTATTTTTGATGTTGTAATAGGAATGGCAGCTGACCGAACCAAGAGTCGATGGGGAAAGTTTAGACCTTATATTTTATTCGGGGCCATACCTTTAGCTGTTTTTGCTGTTTTAACATTTTCAACACCTAGTTTCGGAGAAGTTGGAAAAGTTGTATATGCTTATGCAACTTTTATTACATTTATGTTTCTATATTCCGCAGTAAATATTCCTTATACTGCTTTGCTTGGTGTTATCAGCAATGATCCCATCGAAAGGACAAGTGCTTCATCTTTTAAATTTGTAGGTGCATATTTAAGTGGTTTCATTGTTTCAGCAACTATTTTGCCACTTGCAGCATATTTTGGTAAAAATGAGGTTTCAAAAGGTTGGCAAATGGCTATGATTATTTATGCTATTGCTGCCGTTATATTCTTAATGATTACTTTTCTTTCTACACGTGAACGAATTCAACCAATTGCTAAGGAAAAAACCTCTGTTAAAGACGATTTGAAGGATTTGTCAAAGAACATCCCCTGGATGTTGTTATTCATTGTTACAATTCTGTTTATCTTGTTTGTCTGTATTCGAATGAGTGTAACCACACATTATTTCAAATATTATGTTGGAGAACAGGTAGTTCCTTGGCTGACCAATGTCTTGAACTTCTTTAATAAATTTATAATAAATCCTGTTATTGGATTATTTGGAGGACAAAAGAATGAACTTTTAGATGTTGCCCATAAATTTGGTTTTGAGGTTCTAGCATCCGTCTTCAATACTGTAGGTCAGGGCTTGTCTTTAATTGGTGTACTTCTGGTTCCTTGGTTTACAAAATTAGTAGGGAGAAAAAGTGCCGTTAATATACTTTTTATCGGAGCTTTGGTTTTTACCAGTTCATTTTATTTCCTCAAACCAGAAAATGTAACACTGATTTTAGTTTTCCAAATCTTTGGTTCTATAACAGGCGGTCCTATTTCAGCACTTTTATGGGTTCTGTATGCCGATACTGCCGATTATTCCGAATGGAGAACTGGACGAAGAGCAACCGGCCTGGTTTTCTCGGCATCAATTATGTCCAACAAGATTGGATGGGCTGTGGGAAGCATGATTGCTGCCTTTATCTTAGATAAAACTGGATTTATACCGAACGTAGTTCAGAACCTGGATGTTCAGTCTGGGTTGAAATCTATGATGAGTATAATTCCGTCAGCTATTGGTCTCTTGGCATTAATCATACTTGCTTTCTTCTATAAACTAGATGAACCTACAATGAAAAAAGTGAAAGAAGAACTTGATGAACGTCGTAAATTACAGAATACTTAATAATTCAGATAAATAAATATAAAAGCAGGTTTGATTAAATTAATCAAACCTGCTTTTATTGTAATAAACTCATACCAACATGCAATTCGGATATTTCGACGATAAGAACAAAGAATATGTAATTACTAATCCGGAAACTCCGGCTTCCTGGAGTAATTACCTGGGATCCACAACGTATGGGGCGATTATCACCAATAATGCGGGGGGCTATAGCTTCTATAAATCTGCAGCACAAGGAAGGTTCCTGAGATTCAGAACCAACTCAATACCCATGGATCAGCCTGGAAGGTACATATACCTGCACGATAAAGACTCTAAAGATTTCTGGTCGACATCGTGGCAACCTGTTGCAAAACCACTCGACAAATACAAATCGGAATGCAGGCACGGAAGCGCCTATAGCATTATTCGTTCGGAATACTCTGATATTAAAACGGAAACGAACTATTTTATACCTCTTGGAAAAGATTACGAATACTGGTGGTGCAAAGTAACCAATAACGGGAAAACAAAACGAAACCTCAGGCTTTGCACATTTGTCGAATATGCCTCGAACTGGCATCTGTGGATGGATATCATTAATTTACAATATACCCAGTATATTCTTACCATGAAGGTTATCGACAACATAATCGATCAGGGTACTAATGTCAATCTGCCTGAACAACCCGATAATTTTGAAGAAGGAGGTCAGGCAAGACATACATTCTTAGGAGTTGCCGGAGCTGAAATTTCCGGATATGATACCGACAGAAAAAAATTTCTTGGAACCTATGGCGATTATGCAAAACCTCAAGCTGTAATAAAAGGTTCCTGCTCGAATTCCATTGCTTCGGGCGATAATGGTTGTGGTGTTTTACAGTTCGACATTGAACTGGAACCTGGCCAAACCAGAGAATTTGTAGTTGTAATGGGTATTGGTAAGGCTGAACAAGAAGGGAAAAAGGCTGTTGAAGAAGCTGGTAATATAGAATTAGTAAAGCACAGGTTTTCTGAACTTCGTGAATACTGGCATAACCAATTAGATGGTTTATATGCCGAAACACCCAATAAGGAGTTCAACAGCATGCTTAATATGTGGAACCCTTATAATTGCTTAATGACATATTCATGGTCCAGAGCTGCCAGCCTTGTTTATGCCGGGGAACGCGATGGCCTTGGCTATAGGGATACAGTGCAGGATATTCTAGGTGTTTTGCATATTATTCCGGAAGAAGCCGGAAAACGACTGGAATTGATGATAACCGGACAGGCTTCAACCGGTGGGGCACTGCCTGTAGTAAAACCATTTGCTCACAATCCGGGCAATATGAAAACCCCTGAAGAAACCGAATACCGCTCCGACGATTGTATGTGGCTTTTTAATACAGTCCCTGCCTATATTAAAGAAACCGGAAATATTGATTTCTACAATAAGATTCTACCTTATGCCGATAAGGGTGAAGATTCTGTCCTTGGTCACCTGAGAAAAGCTATAGAGTTTAACCTGGAACGATCCGGAACGCACGGACTACCCTGTGGACTAGCTGCAGACTGGAACGATTGTCTGGTGCTGGGTCATAAGGGTGAATCGGTATTTGTTGCCTTCCAGGTAAGGTTTGCCCTTAAAACGTATATTGAAATCTGCCAACTATTGAAAAAAGCAAAAGAAATATCGTGGGCTAAAGAAAAACTGGTTACACTGGACGAAAACATAGAAAAACATACGTGGGATGGTGATTGGTATCTTCGGGCATACAGGCACGATGGTATGAAATATGGAACACATACCGACGAAGAAGGATCATTGTGGCTCAATACTCAAACGTGGGCTATTATTAGTGGACATACAGATAAAAATCGCCGGGATAACCTGCTTAACACCGTAAACAAAAGACTCTTTACCGATTTTGGTCTGATGATTTGTGATCCGCCATACGAAAAGGCTGACTTAAATGTTATAAAAGCTCCTCTTTTCAATAAAGGTATGAAAGAAAACGGTGCAATATTTTGTCATACCCAAGGGTGGGCTGTAATGTCAGAAGCTATAAATGGTAATGGAAACAGGGCATTTGAATACTACCTTGCATTTATGCCTGCAACCTATAACACAAAAGCCGAAATTCGTGAGATTGAACCCTATGTGTATTCTCAATCAACCCACAGTAAATATAGCCCGCGTTTTGGTGTTTCCAGACTACCCTGGTTAACTGGTGCTGCCACTTGGGCGTACTATTCTGCAAGTCAGTATTTACTTGGCATCAGGCCGGAATATGATGGAATAACAATTGATCCACGCATACCAAATAGTTGGACAAGTTTCAAAGTTAAACGAAGGTTTCGAAATAAATGGCTCGATATTACCTTTGAAAATAAAAATAAGGTTCAAAAAGGAGTAAAACATATCATTTTGAATGGTGAAACGATTGATGGAAACTATATCTCAATTACAAGACTAAAAGAACAAAATGAGATTAAGGTGATAATGATGTAACTGTTTGGTTTGGGTTTGGGTTTGGGTTTGGGTCCTGAAGAACTTCAGGAAAGCTGAATATAAATTTTTCACAAAAACAAATTGACACACACCAACTACTATTATAAATACGGAATTCATTAAAACAGCAAAAAATAATACGATGCAATACGGATATTTCGATGACAAAAATAAAGAATATGTAATTACTAATCCTGCCACACCCCGCTCATGGAGTAATTATTTAGGCAGTACCGAATATGGGGCAATAATAACAAACAATGCAGGTGGCTATAGCTTCTATAAGTCAGGTGGCATGGGCCGTTTCACCCGAATACGGTTTAATTCGGTTCCACTTGACCAACCTGGCCGGTATCTCTATATCCGCGATAAAGAAAATGGTGACTACTGGTCTGCATCGTGGCAACCGGTTGGAAAACCTCTGGAAAAATACAAATCGGAATGCCGACATGGCAGCGGTTACAGCATTATTTCTTCGGAGTATGAAAAAATAAAGACTGAAACAACCTTCTTTGTTCCTCAAGGTCAAATATTCGAAGTTTGGAAGATTAAAGTAACTAATTCCGACAATAAAAAACGACAATTAAGCTTTTTCTCATTTGTGGAGTATGCCAATGGCTGGAATGCCATGCAGGACTTACTTAATCTCCAATACACCCAGTATACTGCCAAGATGACTATCGTTGATGGAATGATTGATCAGGCAACGAATATTCATATTCCGGCTATGCCCGATGATTTTGCCAATAACGATCAGGGACGACATACTTTTTTGGCTTTTATAGGTGGTGAAATTAAGGGATATGAAACTGACCTGGAAAGCTTTTTAGGCGGGTATCGTACTTATGCAAACCCACAAGCCATTGAGAATGGTAAGTGCACAAATTTCGAAGCTGCCGGAGATAATGTTTGCGGCACTATTCAGGTTGATATTGAACTATTACCCGGAGAATCGAAAGAATTGATAGTTCTGATGGGCATTGGAGAAGCCTCGAAAGAAGGCAGACAAGTTGTTAAGGAATTCGGAAATCCCGATCGGCTAGATAAAGAACTGGTAAAACTAAAAGAATACTGGCACAACCGCATAGGTTCTGTAGTTGTTAACACGCCCGATGGCGAATTCAACAGTATGCTGAATATGTGGAGCCCTTATAACTGCCAGATGACCTTTGCATGGTCGCGTGCAGCGAGCCTTGTGTATACTGCTTCGGAAAGAGATGGTCTTGGATATCGCGACAGCGTTCAAGATTTACTGGGAGTATTACCCAATATTCCTTTGGAGGCTGCCGAACGTCTGAAACTGATGATAACAGGTCAGGACTCTAAAGGTGGTGCTATGCCTGTTATCAATAAAATAAATCACAAACCAGGTAAAGAAACACTCACAAAAGAGGAACATTACCGCTCCGATGACTGCCTGTGGTTGTTCAATGCCATACCAGCATATGTCAAGGAAACAGGAGATATCAATTTTTATAATGAAGTTCTTCCTTATGCAGATAAAGGTGAAGATACTGTATTAGGCCATATGCGTCAGGCAATCCAGTTTAACCTTGACCATAGTGGTAAACACGGATTTCCCTGTGGTTTGTCCGCCGACTGGAATGACTGTTTACGGTTTGGCCATGATGGTGAAACAATTTTTGTTGCAATGCAACTACGGTTTGCTTTGGATGTATATATCGAAGTAACCGAAATGCTTAAGAAAACCAGCGAAGCCGAATGGTCCAGAACTATTCTTAAAAAGCTGGATGAGAACCTTCAGAAATACGCATGGGATGGAGAATGGTTTTTGCGGGGTTACAGGGCCGATGGAATGAAATTTGGTTCGAAAGAAAATAAAGAAGGGAAAATTTACCTAAATCCTCAATCGTGGGCTGTGTTGAGTGGTGCTGCCAACAAAGAACAAGCAGAATTAATTATGAAAAAAGTTAATGAGCACCTGGCTACAGAATATGGTATTGCTCTTTGTAATCCACCATATACGCTTGGCACCGATTTTAATATTGTACGTTCTGCATTTTTCAATCCAAGTATGAAGGAGAATGGTTCAATATTTACTCATACACAAGGTTGGGCTGTTATGGCTGAAACTATGCTCGGACATGGTAACCAGGCATACAAATACTGGAGATCATATATGCCAGCCGCATACAATACCCGCGCAGAAATCAGGCAGATTGAACCCTATGTCTATAACCAATCGACACACGGGAAATACAGTCCACGGTTTGGAAACTCACGTCTTCCATGGTTAAGCGGCTCGGCCACCTGGTCATTCTTTGCTGCAACCCAATATATTCTTGGAATACAACCTGACTATAAGGGTCTAATTATTGACCCATGTATCCCATCGGATTGGGAAGGATTTACAGCAGAACGAAAATACAGGGGAAAAACAATATCCATTATTGTTAAAAACCCGGTCCATGTTGAGAAAGGAGTCAAAACAGTTGTACTTAACGGGAAGGAAATTGGTACTAACTCAATTCCCTTTGAACAATTTGCTGATAAAAATGAAGTGATAGTAACAATGGGCTAAATAAGCCTGAATTTTTGTTAATTGAATGGCAACAAAGCCTGAATTATTAATGCCTGCGGGAAATATCCGCTCCTTTTACGCCGCATTGGAAGGTGGTGCCGATGCCGTATATCTGGGATTACAGGAATTTAATGCCAGGAAACGAGCCAATAATTTTACTATTGACCAAATCCCTGTATTAACAAGTATTGCAGAAAAATACAAAGCCAAAATTTATATTACTCTTAACACCGTTGTTAAAAACAAAGAATTGCCTGATATATATTCCCTGCTTTATCAGTTATCTCAAACCAGCATTAGTGCCATAATAATCCAGGATTGGGGAGTTTTTCAAATACTAAAAAAATATTTTCCAAAACTTCCCATTCATGCCAGTACCCAAATGGCATTTCATAATTCACTTGCAGCAAACTTTGGTAAAGATGTGGGAATAGAACGAGTTATACTTGCCCGTGAGCTAACCCTGAAAGAATTGAAACAAATTCGGAACAATAGTTCAGCAGAACTTGAACTGTTTGTGCATGGGGCACTTTGCTATTCCTTTTCCGGTCTTTGCTTATTCAGTAGTTACTCCGGAGGTATGAGTGCAAACAGGGGTGCATGCAAACAACCATGCCGCTGGTTATATAATACAAATAACAAACAAAAATATATATTCAGTCTTAAAGATATTGAACTGATTGATATTGTTCCTGAGCTTACCAAAATAGGTATAAATTCACTAAAAATTGAGGGAAGAATGAAATCGTTCGATTATGTTTACACCATAGCCCAGGCATATCGGATGGTAATTGACGATGCATCGAAGCTTGATAAAGCCAAAGAAATATTAAAACAGGATATTGGACGTGAAAAAACACGCTATTTTTTAGGTGGAAATATTTCCGAATCCTTCACAAAAAATCCAAACACTGGTCTTTATACGGGAACTGTAAACCGTACCGACAAAAAAACTATCTGTTTTAGTTCTGAAATAGCTCCGGAAACAATAAAACGCATCAGAATTTGTTCGCCCGATGGAACAAGACAAAATGATCTGACCCTGGAAAATATAAACATTACCGGTAATGAGATTTCGTCGACTTTCGAGAATATAGTTGTGAAACAAAACGACCTGGTATATGTTATCGGGTATTCTACGAAAAGTTTTGCGTCGCGGCTTCCTTCGCTAAAAGGCCAACCTCCTAAACGACCGTCAGTTTCTGAAGCACAGAATAAGACACAGGATTTGTGCCAGTCAGGAAAGGCAGAAAAACCATTCCTCTGGTTGAGGATTAACTCCCCCGAATGGTTACCGTTTTTAAATTTTAATGAAGCTGAAAAGTTTATTTTAAATTTCTCATCGAATAAATGGACTGAATTATTAAAAGTAAAAAGCCCTTTTCAATCCTTTCCATCAAAGATTATTTGCGGGTTGCCAAAATATATCAGTGAAAATTCAATAGTAAAATATAAGGAACTGTTTGCCAGTATTCAGAAAACTGGTATCAGAAATTTTATGGTAAGTCATGCATCTCAGAAAGATATTCTCCCCAAAGGTTCTGTATTTTTTGCCGATGAGAATGTATACACTTTCAATGATGCTGCTATTGGTCAATTACAGCAGTTTGGATTTTCCGGACATATATCACCATTTGAAAACGATTTCCAGAATCTTTTCCAGGGAAAAGACAGAACAGGTATTGTGCCGATCTATTTTTTTCCACAATTGTTTTTCTCCAGGATGCCAATAGATGCTGAAATAAGGAAATCAAAAATATCAGATAACAATAAAACCGGGTTCAGAATAATTAACCAACATGGTAACACCATTACACTTCCTCAAAACCCTGTTTCTATAATTCAGTCAAAAGATGAACTCATTAAAAAAGGATTCAGAAATTTCTTAATTGACCTAAGTTTTGTTCCTCCCTCAGAAAAAACTTTAAATCGGATTCTTGAAGCTTACATGCAGAACCAGACCATTCAACCAACTTCGACTTTTAACTTTAAAAAAGGGCTTTCCTAATCACTATAAATATAACTTTTGTCCTATAAATCTTCCGTAAATTAATCTTCCCTTTTAATCGGGCTTTACAGATTTATCCTCCAATTAAATACATTAGTCCTCCCTAACTTACAGATTGTTATATAACTTTGAAATCCTTACTATAAGAAAAAGATTTCTAACTATCAACTATTAACATCTAACTCATTAATTCTATGAAAACTTTATTTAAACTATTGGTATTCTTTGGAGTATTTGGAATCTGTTTTTCTTGTTCAAAAGATAAAGAAGAAGTCCAGAGAATAACAACAAATGAACAACCTGCTGCTTTCTGGTCACTTACCGGAAATGTGTATGCACACGATCCTTGTATTATTAAGGAAAGTAGCACTGGAACCTGGTGGGTGTTTGCAACAGGAACAGGAATACCAATTAAGTATTCGTCAAACGGATTGGCCTGGAACCAGGGTATTCAAAGGTTTGCATCTGCCCTATCGTGGTGGACAACCTATGCTCCGGGTATGGGTACAAATAATGTCTGGGCTCCCATGTGTTATTATTACAATGGAAGGTATTGGTTGTATTATTCTGTTTCGGTGTTTGGCAAAAAAACCTCTGCAATTGGACTTACATCATGCTCAGCTATCAGCAGTGGCGATTGGCGTGACGATGGTATGGTGATTAGCTCAACAAGTTCATCGTCTTATAATGCAATAGATCCAGATGTTTGTGTTGATGCATCTGGTAACTTGTGGCTTGCCTTTGGTTCCTGGTCGAATGGTATCAATGTTGTGAAATTAAGTAAATCTACCATGAAACCTACCGGATCGGTTTATAACATTGCTTATAAAAGTGGTGGAATCGAGGGTCCAAATATTATATATAATGGCGGTTACTATTATTTATTTGCATCGTATGGTGTTTGTTGCAATGGCGTTAGCAGTACCTACAAAATAGGTGTTGGCCGTGCTACAAGCATTACTGGCCCTTACTACGATAAATCCGGCAACAAAATGCTGAGCGGAGGATATACTCTTTTTGATGGAGGTAACTCCCGATGGGTTGGTCCTGGCGGACAATCCATTTATAAAAATGGCAGTAGCTATGTAATTATACGCCACGCTTATGACGCCACTGATAATGGTAATGCAAAAATGCTAATCAACGACTTATATTTCAGCAGTGGTTGGCCAACTTATTAGTATAACTAATTTTATAAACTTATAGTAAGCCATTAAAAAACCTCCTTTCCGGGAGGTTTTTTAATATATTTGTTCCTGAAACCTTATTAATTAATATGAAAAGAAATCTGTTAATTACTGTCTTTATTCTGATAGGCATTATAGTAATTAATGGACAAAAACCAGGAAAAGATAAAATCAGTTTAAATTTAAGCACAGGGATTGGAACAAATAATTCAACCGATCGACTATTAAACTACTTCAACTATTTCGGAACATCATGGTTCCCCGTCAGACTTAAGGGTTATCGTTTCTATAATAAAAGTCTTTTCTGTGCTGACCTGGATTTAAATTATGCTAAATTAAATCCCGACAACATACCTGATGAATATTATGAATACAACTACATCAAA
>JAHEEB010000902.1:0-1355 GCA_024640925.1 Bacteroidota bacterium
TTAAGGCCCTCAGATTCTAAAAGCCTGCCGATTACTGCCGTTCCAAATGATGGATGATCGACATATGCATCACCCGAAAAAAGAATAACATCTAATTCTTCCCATCCAAGGTTTTTAACCTCTTTTACAGAAGTAGGTAACCAAACTGTATATTTATCTTGTTTATTCAATGAAAGTAATTTCAGCTGCAAAAATAGATTAAATCTCAGACATGTGGTCGATTGATTAAACCATTTACAGAAATCCCTGTTTGAAAACAGTTTAATTTTAAAGTAAAATCAATCCGTTGAGGGTTATGCTGTTCGTGACATCTCCGAGGTTCTTGAGAGGAAATGTTGATATCTGTTTTGCTTTTTCGTATAAAAAATTTCATTTTTGGTAGTTAAATCAGTTTGTTTAATATGAAAACCACGAAATAAAAAACACGTATACTAAAATCAGTATGCAAAATTTTCATCCACATGAAAACTACTATAAAACTACTTTTTACTTTTCTCATCCTATTTATGGCCTCAAATGCCTTTTCACAAAGGTATGGCATTAGCGGAGGCCTCAGTTTTACCGACATTAAATTTAGCGGGCTCGATTCGATTCAAGGGGGTAATATTTATACAAGAACAGGATTCAGATTAGGCACTGCTATGGAATTAGCTTTAAATGATGCGCTTTCGTTTGAACCAGGATTACTTATTTGTGTAAAAGGTTTTAATCATAAGGAGAATTTATCAGAAGGAACCATGATTGAGAAATATAGCTTATTATATGCCGAAATGCCAGTCTATTTTAAAGCAACTGTTGAATGGGGTAATTTTAAAATATTCGGGTTAATCGGGCCTTATGCCGGATATGGAGTTGTAGGAAAAACGAAAATTGACTACCAGGGGCAGAGTGAGATAAATGAAATTGTTTGGGGAAATGACCCGGCAACGCAACTGTTTCAGCGACTGGATTATGGCTTTGGAGTTGGTGCCGGAATGGAAGTAAATAAAGCCTCTTTCAGAATTACCTATAGCCAGGGATTAATGGATATTACACCAAATTCCCAGTCAGAAATGAACAACAGAATGCTAGCATTTTCTTTCGTTTATTTCTTCAAAAATTATTATCACCATAAATACAAATATTAATCTGAAATTTAAGAACGGATAGAAGGAGTTGCCGGAAAATCCTAAAACGAGTACGGGGTGCCAGCTGAAAAACCTAAGAGTAGGCAAACCAAAAACTAATCCTAATGAAAAAAATAATTTGTATTTTAATTCTTCTGTCAATGGTTTTTATCAATAAATCCATTGCACAGACACAGGGACAATTATTAGTAAGCGGAGCATCCAGTTTATCCTTTGGCGCCAAAACAG
>JAHEEB010000902.1:1365-2706 GCA_024640925.1 Bacteroidota bacterium
AACAGAAAAAGAAACTTATCAGGGAGACCAGGTAGGAAACAAAGAAAAAACTTCCGGTTTTGGATTAAATCCAACGGTAGGATATTTTATAATGGATAACCTCGCAATAGGATTAACATTGAGTGAAAACCACTCAAAATCAAAATTTGAAGATGACACAGATGTTGAACACTCCACAAAAACGAATGAAATCATATGTGGTCCGATTGGGCGTTATTACTATGGAACCACCAGTCTAAGACCCTTCGGACAGGCTTTTATAGGATTTGGATCCTATAAAGTTGAAACCACCGTAGGAAATGTTAGTACAACCCCTGATAAGCGCAAAATATTTGGGTTTGGGGCAGGTATAGGAGCTGCATATTTCATTAAAGAAAATATTTCATTTGATGCTATCCTGGGTTATTCCTACTTTGTAAACACCGATACAGAAGAAACAGACTATAAATGGAAGGATAGTGCCCTCGACCTGAAAGTCGGTATCAGTGTGTTTTTCTGATTTTAATATCCCAAAAAAAGCACTAAAATTTACAAAAAGAAATATATCAATTACGGTTAGTGATTAGGTCTTTTTGTGGCTAAAAATGAATGTTTTTTATCGGGTAATCGTTTTTACTAATGACCAATTAATGCTCTTCAATGTATAATGGCATCGTTTTTGATTTCATCGAAACATTGAAACTATTAAATCTTCCATTCCGTATTACATAAAATAAAAACAAGTTTTTAGAGTTATTTTTTTTAATTAATTAACTAATAATATCAACCATGACAAAAAAAATTCTATTTTTCCTTATGATTGCAGGTATAGCCTTTACCAGTTGCAAGAAAGACGAAAAAGTTACTCCGTTTAATGCAGGGTATTCTGATTTAAGCGTTGAAGAAAACAAGAAAAGCATTGAAGATAACGGAATCGCTCTGGTTCAGGAATTTGACCAGATGAAAAGTGCAACAGCTATAGAAGTAGCCATTTATTTTGATAGTTTAAATTCAAAAGAAGAGACAGAAGACGATGTTATTCCAATGGAAATGATTGCCTCTCTGGGGAAAAGTAATACCCAAGATGCTTTTAATGAATTAAAAGCTGTGATGGAAGATCCTTTATCGTTAATAGAAATGTGGAATGGCATTACAGCTAAATACACATGGAATTTTGTTGATGAGCAATGGGACTCTTCAGGATCATCTGATGCCATTATTTTTGAATTCCCCGGTAAAGAAGGTGATACAGAAAATACAGCAATAGTTACTATCAATAACTTCAAAACAGTAACAATTACTGATCCTGCTTATGATATGGAGGAATCGGTTGAACCTGAATTTCCAACAAACTTGAATATG
>JAHEEB010000903.1 GCA_024640925.1 Bacteroidota bacterium
CATACAAGTACTTACCTAAATTACTTTCATGAAAATATTCATCATTGCAGGTGAAGCTTCGGGCGATTTGCACGCAGGAAATCTTATCAGACAGTTTAAGACAATCGACTCTTCGGCACAATTCAAAGGATTTGGAGGCGATAAAATGACCGAAGCCGGGGCTGAAATCACACTTCATTATAGGCAGATGGCTTATATGGGCGTATGGGAAGTAGTGATGAACCTGAAAAAAATCAATTTTAATTTTGAATTATGTAAGAAAAATATTTTGGATTATAAGCCCGATGCTATTATTCTGGTTGATTATGCCGGTTTTAATCTTAGAATGGCTTCATTTGCCAAGAAACTTGGTATAAGAACATTTTTCTATATTTCGCCTAAAGTATGGGCATGGAAAAAGTCAAGAGTTAAAAAAATCAAGGCTTTAATCGATCAGTTATATGTCATTCTGCCTTTTGAAAAAGAGTTTTATAAACAACATAATTACGAAGTTGAATATGTTGGAAATCCAATAAATGATGCAATATGGGATTTTAAAAATACACATAATCAACCGGGTTCCGATTTTTTAAAAAATAATAACCTTGAGGATAAACCCATCATAGCATTGCTTTCAGGAAGCAGGAAACAGGAAATAAACCTTTGCCTCCCGCAAATGCTAAAAGTTACTGAAAATTATCCGGAATATCAGTTTGTTATTGCTGGTGCCCCTTCTATTCCAAAAGAATACTATCAACCATTTATTCAAGGCACTAATGTTAAAATAGTATATAATCAAACCTATCCCTTACTGAGCAAAGCTTATGCTGCTGTAGTAACATCGGGCACTGCAACGCTGGAGACGGCTTTATTTAAAGTGCCACAGGTGGTCATATACAAAACCAGTACTTTAACTTTTATTATTGCCCGTCCTTTTGTTTGGATCAAATATTTTTCGCTGGTAAACCTTATTATGGATCAGGAAGTAGTAAAAGAATTGTTGCAGTTTTCACTGGCAAAGAGGATAAAAAAAGAACTTGACAGAATTCTGTACGATAAAGATTACTTTCAAAAAATGCACGAGAATTATAACATACTTGAGAAAAGGATTGGTAATGCCGGGACTTCAAAACGAACAGCAGAACATATGTATAATTTATTAATGAATTTCAATAAATGAAATTTCTGATCACTCTCTTCTCCTTCTTTATAACTACTCTATTAACCGCACAAACGATGCAAGTTGGTATTTTTTATAACCAGCAAATAACCTCTTATACAGTTTCTGTGCAAGCCGGACGATATATTCTTGAATGCGATGGTGATAAATATGGTGAATACAAAAGCGATAATATCTTTTACATAAATCTACAAGATGGCAAAATAGAAATACGCGATAAAAACAACCAAATTGGTTCCTTTAAAAAAATTGCTTTAAATAATGCTGATAAGAATTGTGTTTTTGCTATCAGGGGAATTAGTCCTTCAACCCAGACAATAGAATATGATGATGCTGTAATTTTTGAAGTAGCTGACAACAAGCTAAAAGTGATTAATCATGTTGATTTGGAGAAGTATATTGCCGGTGTTATAGAGGCAGAAGGAGGTTACCAGGCACCCATTGAATATTATAAGGCTCAGGCTGTACTGATTAGGACATATACAATAAAAAACATATACAAACATGCCGAAGAAGGCTTTAATCTCTGTGATAATGTTCATTGTCAGGCATTCCATGGTCGCAGCCAGCGTAATCCAGAAATATATACGGCTACCAGCTTAACCGCAGGACAGGTTCTTATTGATAAAGATTCCATTTTGGTAATGTCTCCTTTTCATTCAAGCTGTGGCGGTCAAACCAGCAATGCAGGCATGTACTGGCAATCCGATCTTCCCTATTTGCAGGGAGTAATTGACCCCTTCTGCAATGGGCTCCATAATTACACCTGGGAAAAACAAATACCTATTTCCGATTGGTATTCGTTTCTTCGATCGATGGGCATTAAACAACCAGAGAATTATACATCCTATACTGCCAGAACCCGGCAAAAGTTTTATATTAATAATTCTCCCCAGGTAACATTCAGGCAGATTCGTGAAAAGTATGGACTTAAATCATCTTTTTTTTCAATTTCAAAGAATGAAACCCAGATCATATTCTCCGGTAAAGGATATGGACATGGAATAGGGATGTGTCAGATAGGAGCTATGGAGATGGCAAGAGTTGGATACACATACGTCGATATTATTCATTTCTATTTTCAGCAAGTCGATATGACTGATTACAGAGAAATGGAGCTACACCGTTATTAAGGATTATTGCTCAACAATAAAAATATTGTACATTGTAGATACGTTATTATATCTATAATATCCATTACCTGATGAAAATTTCCAGAAAGCTATTTTTCTTTATTACAATCTTATTCCTGTTTTTACCTGTTTCGGTTCACTGGCGGTTAATCCTTTTTGGTAAACATACAAAGGGAATTGTTATCAGTGAAAGTAAACAAAGGCTAGAGCACATTGACTTAAACGAATATAATAGTAAGTATTGCATAATCAGATTTGAAACGGATAAAGAATATATCGAGTTTATGGGGCCCGAAGGTATCAATTACCCTGTTGGAAAGAAATTTCTCATCTTTTACAGCAAAAAAAACCCAAGCATTTTCTTCTGTTTAATTTTTACGGACTTTTTCTGACGAATAAAATGATTTTTCCGTT
>JAHEEB010000188.1:0-5064 GCA_024640925.1 Bacteroidota bacterium
CTGCGACGATTCAAAAACCAACTTCACCCAGTCGTTGCTCAAAGCTTTTGTATCGGATGCTTTTTGACGATAAGATTGGAACCGATCTGTATTTTTATTATACACATTCAAACCGCCCCCATGGTTGCAATCCATAACAATCCTTTCGAATCGGCATTCAATGTAAATATGTTATTTCCAGAAATTTTACTTGTATCAATCCTTGTAAACCGAAAACTTACCGGATCGAAAATACTAATTCCTCCGGACCAGGTTCCAATCCATAATTTTGAATTAAATTCTTCAATGGACCATACAGCATTTGATGAGAGGGAATTTTTATTTCCAGGGTTATTGGTAAAATTTATAAAACTGTTTTCTTCCGGACTATATTGGGATAAGCCTCCCTCCGTGCCTATCCAAATTTTCTTATTTAGCTCATAAAAAACATTTACGTTACTGTTTGGCAGGCTGTTTGAGTTATTTGGCAAGTGTTTGAACGTAATAAAATTTTCTCCTTTGCTATTATAAAAATTAATTCCTCCACCATAAGTACCTATCCAGATATCACCTCTCAAATCTTCGTAAAACTTATAAATCGAATTACTTGAAATACTGCTCCCTTCCTCCGGATCCGATTTAATATGATTAAATTGGATGGGGGAAAGTGGTTGATGGTTTATATTTATTATATCCAATCCACTGTTTTCAACGCCAATCCAAAGAAAACCTTTTCTGTCAGCTTTTAGTGCCCTTACATTGCCCTTGCTTATGCTGAAGGGATTCAAATCGGAATGGCTAAACCCCATGCAATCAGCCAAAGTAATATCCGATGTATAAGATATCAAATCGAGTCCTCCGCCAGCAAGTCCAACCCAAATCCGATTATATTTATCTACTTCAAGTGAACTGATATTCTTTTCCGGATGATATTTTATATTCCGAAAATCAGTGGAAACATTGTATAATTTATTCTGTTCTTTATTTAATACAAAAAGGCCATTCGTTGTGCCAATCCAAATATTATTCTGCTTATCAACAACTAAAGCATTTATAATACTATTGAAGAGCATTTTTTGGTTTTTAACATTCAGAAGAGAAGCGGAATCATTCTCTGTATCGAGCACATATAACCCCAAAATGGTTCCGACAAATAATTTATTCTTGCACCTGACAATATCATTTATCTGCAAAGTTGGCCATCCGTCTTTTGCAAGAAAGCTTTCAGAACCTCTTTCAAACAAGTGTAACCCAGACAGAGTTCCGATCCATATTCGTCCTTTTAAATCTTCGGTAATGCATCGGATGGAATTGCTCCTGAGATTTTTGTTGGTTGTATTATTATGCTTATAAACCTTAAAAGTATACCCATCGAACCGGTTAAGTCCATCATCAGTCCCAAACCACATAAACCCCAGCGTATCTTGCAGAATGCATTGTACCCAGCTTTGCGATAGTCCATCTTCTACGTTGAATTGCTTAAATTTAGAAGGAAGATCCTGGGCATATGCAAAACCAGATAAAACAAGGCAAAAGCTAAAGATTGAAATGGTTTTATTCATTATAAGGCTTATTCAACCCGACAAATATTATAAATAAATTTTATTTTTTGGAGTTTCAGTTGTTTTAGCATAAATAAATTCTCATATTTTTTTGTATCTACCAGGAAGGTTTAATTCCGGGAGCATACGGAAAATTCATTTTTTCGTATTCCATTAAAGTACCCGAAGGTTGTTCTAACCCTTCGGGAATTGAACGTCTGGAAAATGATTGGAAATATAAAACACAGGCATTTCTCCACCAAATGGCTTCTTTCTGCTGAATACCAAGAAAAGCATCTACGTCGGCAAATCGTTCCGGATCGATTTTACCATCCAGAGATTTCCATTGATTTCGTATCCATTTAACTGAATCGGCGCCTCTATAATACTTAAAGCACA
Organism: Bacteroidota bacterium; assembly: GCA_024640925.1. Lineage (GTDB taxonomy): Bacteria > Bacteroidota > Bacteroidia > Bacteroidales > UBA10428 > UBA10428. The sequence goes on from JAHEEB010000188.1 coordinate 1,920, forward strand.
TTTCCTCCCAAAGAGTATTTCCCGATTTCATTTTAAAATCCCACGAAAGATGATGGAACCATAACAAATACTTATCGGGACAAAGATTCGGATCAGAGAACATAGTCTGCACTTCGGGAAAATACTGACTTATCGCATTGGAGCCCGTTTCCGTACGATTGAACCCGATTCCCAACTTATCGGCCTTATGATAGTTCACAGAAGTCCAGTCAGGTCGTCCACCATCTACCCAAGGCCCTGGTCCATAGTGATGGTTGCTGCCCATTATATGGTGCAATCCGAGTGGTGTCATGTAGCTAACTGTAATTTCACGAGAAGCCATCATTATTTCCTTAATGGTAGAAACAACATTTGAATCGTTCGAGAAAGTCATACGAGTCCACTCTTCTGCTATATCAGCTGGCATAAGTGAATTATCCCATGCCAGACGACCGAATGCGTACCAGTTCGACTGGGCAAAATGGCTTCCTGTCCAGTTTCTGTCAGTCCCAATGTTTGAAACTCCGGAAAATCCGGAATGTTCATTCTTAAAAAGAGAACCATCGACAACTCCGGCAACATAAGATCCTTTCCCTTTAGCATAAGTATCGGAATAGAGACATTCCTTGTAAAGTGGAGCAAGATAAACCAGGTGCGTAGCAAATCCGAGATATTCCTGGGTAATCTGAAATTCCATCATAAGATTCGTATGCGGAACAGCGCCGAAAAGTGGATGAAATGGTTCACGTGGCTGAAAATCAATGGCTCCGTTTTTTACCTGAAGAATAACATTATCATCAAATTTTCCATCTAATGGAACAAACTCATTATTGGCCTGTTTTGCACGATCATCAGGCGCCTCGTTGCTATATACAAAAGCCCTCCAAATAACAACTCCACCATGTGGAGCAAGTGCTCTGGCCAACATATTGGCTCCTTCGGCATGTGTTCGGCCATAATCGTTTGGTCCAGGTTGACCTTCAGAGTTTGCCTTAACCAAAAAACCTCCAAAATCAGGAATATACTTATATATTTCATCGGCTTTATCCGCCCACCACTTCTGAACATCGGCATCAAGCGGGTCAGCGGTTTTTAATCCGCCTATTTCCATTGGAGAATTAAAACGAGCTGTTAAATATACTCTTATACCATAAGGTCTGAAAACATTAGATAAAGCAGCAGCTTTTTCCAGATATTGAGGCGTGAGAACAAATGCATTGGCATTAACATTCGTGAGAACAGTTCCATTAATTCCAACAGAGGCGTTAGCCCGGGCATAATCTTTATAACGCGGAGAAATATAATCGGGCAGTTTATGCCAATCCCAGATAGAGAATCCGGCATATCCGCGTTCAACGGTGCGATCGAGATTATCCCAATGGTTTAACAAACGATGTTTGGCCTTTGGACAGGATACAATATCGAGATTCTCAATGGATTTTTCGGTTTGAAGTATCCGAAGCAGATGGAACACTCCATAAAGAAGACCTTTATCAGTAGTTGCAGAGATTTTAATCGTCTTAATTTTCTTTTCTTCCTCTGTACTGATAATATATCCTTCTTCACCAATCATCTTCAGGTTATTATATAACCGGGGTTCTGTTACATTTTCAGGTTTTGATATTTTTAGAATAACAGCTCCCCCTTTTTCTATTCTTGAACTTATTTCCAGTTTATTCTCAGTTAAACCTTTAACCCCATTAACTAATTCTTCAATAGCAGCATCAATAACCGGGCTTTTATCGTTAATTACAATATACTTCAGATTATTACGATACTCTGCAAGCCTTGCAGGATTTGAGACCAATTTATACCGAAGCCAGAGATCATACCCATCTTCGGCCTGCGAATCTATAACCTGAACAAATAGTCCGAGGAACAAAAAACAGGCAATGCTAAATCCTTTTATCATCATATGTACGGCAGTTAATCTATGTCTAAAGGTAAAGAAGATATTTTTATAATCAAGTAGCAATTTCTTTCCCACTTCAGTCATCTGTACAATTTAGGCCAAAACTGCGGCGAATACCAGTTTCAAGACCCCGAATCTCAGCCAGACCTTTCATCCGACCATACAGAGAGTATCCGGGGTAGTAGTCTTTGCTGATATCATCAAACATGGTATTACCATGATCCGGACGGAAAGGTATTTTCCAGTCATTGCGACCTTCCTTTTTTCTTTTTTCCTCTTCAAAAACAAGAGTTTTTACAACTTCGAACATATCAACATCACCTTCGAAAAAATAACTCTCACTAAAATCAAGGTTTTCGTTTCTCTTAACATTCCGCAAATGGGCAAAATTAATCCGGTGAGCTAACACTTCAGCCATGATTGTCAAATTGTTAAAAAAACCTGAACCTAAAGATCCCGTACAAAAAGTCAGACCATTGGCCGGAGAATCGACAGCATCGATAATATCGATACAATCTTGAAGAGTGCTAACAATACGAGGTAACCCCATCAATGGGAATGGAGGATCATCGGGATGAATAGCCATTGCAACACCTGATTGCTCAGCAACAGGGATTATTTCCCCAAGAAAAGAAAACAGATTATTTTTTAATTTTTTTTCATCAATATCCTTATACCCATCAATTCTCGATTTGATCTCGTCAAGTGTAAAAGTTTCACCAGTGCCAGGAAAACCCAATAAAAATGTATCGGTAAGCTCCTTTATTTTTTCCTCACGAAGAGAATTAAAAATTTCTTTTGCTTTTCTCACAACAGAATCAGGGTACGATTTCTCAGCTCCGGTCCGTTTTAAAATATTTATGTCTATTACAGCAAACAGATTCCTTTCGAATTGAGTTGTGATGGAACCATCGGTATGTTTTACTTTCAGATTTGTTCGTGACCAATCAAGCACCGGCATAAAATTATAACAAATAGTTTTTATACCTGCCTTCCCTAAATTGGCAATTGATTCCTTAAAATTTCGGATATATTCCTGATATTTCCCGGTTCGTTTCTTAATATCTTCGTGAACCGGAATACTCTCAACTACAGACCAGGTCAGACCTGCACCTTCTATCTTATTTTTCAGTCTGATAATTTCATCGTAAGGCCATATATTACCTGTTGTAATATTGTAAAGAGCCGTAACTATTCCCGTTGCTCCTGTTTGTTTGATTTTATCAAGAGTAATCAAATCTTTCTCGCCATACC
>JAHEEB010000188.1:5074-7335 GCA_024640925.1 Bacteroidota bacterium
ATTTAATAGGTATTTATTAAACTCCGCTAAAAGTGCTAAAACCACCATCGACAGGCAACACAACGCCGGTAACAAAAGATGCCGAATCGCCAGCGAGAAAAAGACATGCCCCGATTAGTTCTTCAGCCGCGCCAAATCGTTTCATAGGGGTTTTCAGTACTACCAGGTTACCACGCTCAGTATAAGAACCATTAGTGTTTACCAGCAGTTCTTTGTTTTGGTTACCAATAAAAAAGCCTGGAGCTATGGCATTAACTCTTATTTCTCCAGTGAATTTCATGGCCATCTCCATTGCCATCCATTGAGTAAAATTAGACACGGCAGCTTTAGCTGCGGAATAGCCAACTACACGTGTAATAGATTGAAATGCAGCCATAGAAGAAATGTTGATCATAACCCCTTTTTTCTGCTCGGCCATCACTTTTCCAAACACCATAGAGGGCAAAACAGTTCCTTTAAAATTAAGATTGGTAACTTTATCAAGGTCTTCCAATTTTAGATCGAAAATTGTTTTATCGGGTTCTATTGTAGCGCCAGGCATATTTCCCCCAGCTGCATTAATAAGCACATCAATACTTCCGAATTCCTGAAGTATTTTATCCCTGGCCAATTCCATCGATGCCAATTCAAGAACATTCATCCCTATTCCCATAGCAATTCCACCTTGTTGGGTGATTCTGTTTGCAGCATCTATAGCAGACTTCTCATTTAAATCGGCAAAAACAATATTGGCACCAGCTTTTGAAAAACCTCCACCAATAGCTCCTGCCAATACTCCACCGCCACCCGTCAACAGTACCGTTTTGTTCTTCAAATTAAATAACTCATCTAAATAGCTCATATCGTTTCAAGATTAACTGTAGAATCATATTCAGCAATAAAATAATTCTAATCCAATTTTTAATTAGTACAAAATTAGAAAAAGCTATTATTAATGCAACCGATTGCATGTAATAATAATAAACTTTTCAGCAGGGAAAAATTTAAAAAGGAATTTAAGACAATATGGAACCGTCTTTCATGGTGAGCATCCGATCCGACATAGCGGCCAATTCTTTGTCGTGTGTGACAATAACGAAAGTTTGATCAAATCTTTTGCGTAAATCGAAGAAAAGCTTATGCAATTCTTCCTTATTGTGGGTATCTAAATTTCCAGAAGGCTCATCGGCTAAAATCACGGAAGGACTGTTAATTAATGCACGAGCAACAGCAACACGTTGCTGCTCACCTCCACTCAATTCATTAGGCTTGTGTTCAGCCCGATGGGAAAGGTTTAAAAACTCAAGTAATTCTCTGGCTCTCTGTTCTGTTTGCAGTTTTGGAGTTTTTGCAATAAATGCAGGAATACAAATATTTTCAAGAGCAGTAAATTCGGGCAACAGATGATGAAACTGGAATACAAAACCGATATTTCTATTTCTGAAAGCTGCTATTTCCTTCTCATTTAAACGATTAATCTCAGTGTCATTAAATAAAATTTTTCCCCTGTCGGCATTCATAAGTGTACCAATAATCTGAAGGAGTGTTGTTTTCCCGGCACCACTTGTACCGACTATTGTAACAATTTCGCCTTTTTTTATGGTAACATCAATTCCTTTTAAAACTTCTAAACTGCCGAACGACTTATGAATATCCGATACTGAAATCATCCTAATTATATTATGCTTTTTACTAATTCGATTTTTTCAAATTTATCAGGATTATAAAGTAATCACTAATAAAAGATTCTGTTTTTTATGCAATCTATTGTTTTTCCTACCCCAGGGGAAATTTATCTTTTGTATCCTTTATATCATCCGTAATCTCTTTTGTCTGATCGTTTATTTCTCTCTTTATCTCGTCAGTGGCTTTTTTAACTTCATTCATACCTTTTCCAATTGCACGAGCAAATTCCGGAAGGCTTTTAGAGCCAAAAAGCAACAATACAACCACCAATATTAATAGTATTTCTCCACCACCAACCGCCTGAATTGCCCCCATTCATTTAATATTTAAAGTGCAACCAAAAGTAAAATCCACCGAATAATATGAGTTATATTAATAACCAGGATCAAAAACAAAATTACTTATGTATGGTGTAAAAATAACAAACTAAATGGTTAAAATTTTAGATTTCTATTCAAATTGAAAAACTTATCGAAATCTATAGTAAATGACAAAAAAAAGCTGTCGGTTTGCGACAGCTTTTTTAATAGTATAACAATTAAAGTTTTTTACTGAAGATTAAAGAAGATTGGAATTGTAAAATTCTGTTTAACTGC
>JAHEEB010000904.1 GCA_024640925.1 Bacteroidota bacterium
CAATTGCCCAAATGGCAGGCTATGAGCGGTAATCTTATTAAGATGCCGGTCATTATTCGCGTTTCTGTGGGCTCTAAATATGGAGCACAACATTCACAAGACTGGTCATCGCTTGTTGCTCATATACCAGGACTTAAGTGTGCTTTCCCGGCTACACCATATGATGCTAAGGGTCTTATGAATTCTGCTCTGCAAGGAACCGATCCAGTGGTATTTTTCGAAAGTCAGCGTATTTATGATATTGGGGAACAATTCCACGAAGGTGGAGTTCCAGAAGGATATTATGAAATACCTTTTGGCGAGCCTGATATCAAACGAAAGGGAAAAGATGTTACTATTCTTACCATAGGCTCTACCCTTTATGTGGCAACAAAAGCAGCAGATATTCTCGAAAAACAATATGGTATTAGTGCTGAAATTATTGATGCCAGAAGTCTTGTCCCTTTCAACTATGATTTAGTAGTTGAATCCGTAAGGAGGACCGGTCGGATTGTGCTTGCCAGTGATGCATGTACTCGCGGTTCTTATCTTCGGGATATGGCTTCAACCATTACAGAGCTTGCTTTTGATGACTTAGATGCTCCTCCGGTTGTTGTTGGCTCAAGAAATTGGATTACTCCTGCTTACGAGATGGAAGAATATTTCTTTCCACAACCCGATTGGATTATCGATGCTATTCATGAACGTATTCTTCCTTTGAAGGGGCATACTCCAAAGAGTAACTGGTCTTCTGATGAACAAATGCGCAGAAGTAAGCTAGGGGTTTAAACAGAGAACAGAACTGCCGGATGGTTTTAATCATATTCGTAAAGCTGCTATCTTTGATTCCTTAAAACAATGTCTATGAATGAAATTATAGAAAAGATCAGGAACAAAAAGGGGTTTGTTTGCGATATGGATGGGGTTATTTACCATGGGAATAAGCTTCTTCCTGGAGTTAAAGAATTTGTTGACTGGCTTATAAGAGAAAACAAGAAATTTTTGTTTCTTACAAATTCAAGCGAAAGAACACGAAAGGAACTTCAGGAGAAACTAGCCCGAATGGGTATTGTTGTTGATGAAAAAGTATTCTACACAAGTGCATTAGCAACAGCAACCTTCCTGGCAGCTCAAAAACCAAATGGAAGTGCTTATATTATTGGCGAGGCTGGTTTGATAAATGCTCTTTACAACGTTGGATATACAATGAATAATTATAATCCGGATTATGTTGTGGTTGGAGAAACAATGTCGTACAGCTACGAAAAAATTACACATGCTATAAACCTTGTATTGAAAGGGGCAAAGCTGATTGGTACCAACCCCGATATTTCTGGTCCTGTGGAAAATGGCATTGTGCCTGCTACCAAAGCGCTGGTTGCGCCAATAGAAATGTCAACAGGCAAAAAGGCTTACTTTGTTGGTAAACCAAATCCGCTGATGATGCGGATTGCCTTAAAGAAGCTTGAATGCACAACCGAGGAGACCATTATAATTGGCGATCGTATGGATACCGATATCATTGCAGGCATTGAATCGGAGATTGATACCTGTCTTGTATTAAGCGGGATTTCAACGCGAGAGACTATCAATAACTTTCCATACAGGCCACATTTTGTTTTGGAGGGAGTGAAAGACATAATAGAATTTTAAACGGGCGAACTGACTGATAGGAAAACACTACCAAATGATGTGAGCTCAATGAACGAAGTTAATAATTCCTGAAACCTGGAATTAAAGAGTATGATAAAGGGAATTCTTTTCGATATGGACGGTGTGCTGGTAGACTCGGAAAAATTTATATGTGAAGCTGCCATACAAATGTTCACTGAATTTGGAGTGCATGCGAACCCCGAAGATTTTATTCCTTTTGTGGGATGTGGCGAAAACAAATATATTGGAGGAGTAGCCGAAAAGTATGGGTTGAAAATTGACCTGGAACGCGAGAAGATACGCACCTATACTATTTATGGAGAAATGGTAAAAGGAAAACTTAATCCATTGAATGGTGTGTCTCAGTTTATCGAGCTTTGCAGAAATGAAGGGTTAAAGATGGCCGTTGCTACAAGTGCTGATCGTATGAAGATGGAAATAAACCTCAAAGAAATTGGGATTCCAGCCTCAGCTTTCGATGCTACCATAGATGGAACCGAGGTGAACCATAAAAAACCAAATCCGGAAATATTTGTTAAAGCAGCAATGAAGTTAGGTCTGAAACCTGAAGAATGTCTGGTTGTTGAAGATGCCATTAATGGTATTGAGGCTGGCAAAGCCGCAGGTTGTAAGTGTCTTGCTTTAACAACGAGTTTTTCTGCGAGCGAACTTGCTAAAGCGGACTGGATTGCTGGTGATTTAAGTGAGGTGCCGGAAGATCTAATCAAAGCCTTGAATTTTAAACGTTGAACCTGAAAATATTTTATTTAAAAAATGAACATTTTAGCAAATTATCCGGATTCTTTTGATTTAACTGGTTGGTATAACAGGCTGAATAAGGATGTTGTACATGAAGTGAACGGTCATGTTCATACCCCCTTCTCATTCAGTGCTTTTTCTGATATCTCGCAGATTTTCGAAATGGCCAAAAAGGAAAATATTAAAGCTGTGGGCATTAACGATTTTTTTGTTGCTGATGGTTATCCTGATTTTTATGAAGAAGCAGTTAAAAATAAAGTATTCCCGCTTTTTAACATAGAGTTTATCGGACTCATGAAAGCTGAGCAATCAA
>JAHEEB010000905.1:0-1146 GCA_024640925.1 Bacteroidota bacterium
GAGAGAAGGGATAGATTCACCTGTGCCCATTTATTCCTGTATAATCAAGTGTTATAGCGATTGAAATGAAAAAATCCTAAAAACAGGATGGATATCGGCTCCTTTCTTAGAGGATTTTCTGGTCGTGATCAAAACTTCTCAGTCGTCTAAGTCAAATTCAATCTGAAAATCACCATCTTCAAATATCTGATCCTGTGGCTTTTCTTTTGCCGTTGTTACGGGTACACTGGCACCTTCCTTTAATCTGCCTCTCAGAAGTATTACTGCACCAGCGTTTGGTTCTGAACCTTCAGGAATTTTGTTGCGTTCACGAAGTTTGCTTTCCTTTATTGCATACATCTGAGAAATGGAATGCAAAGTTTCCCCCTCTTTAACCAAGTGTGTTTTAGAACCAGACAAAAATTGGTTACGTTTAGGCTGGAGGTAAACAAAATCACCTTTTTTAAGTTTTGTGCCTGAACCAGCTTCGTTGTAACGTGGCAATTGCCAACCAAATAATTCCAGCTCATCGCTTATTTTCGAATAGGTATCGTTGCTGTCTGCTATAACATATTTTACCCGGTTGTTAAACAATACTTGTCTTCTGCCAACAGTCATAGTCTGGGGCTCAAGTTTTTGGTGACGACCGCTGACTTTAGTGCCCGACAAAACTTCCTGGTCGTATGTATAGAGTTGGTAATCTTCAATAATCTTAATCAAAGCTGTTGCATAGGTAGGACTCGTGGCATAACCGGTTTTTTTCAATCCCTTTGCCCAGCCTTTATAATCATCGGGTTTTAATTCAAAAAGTTCAGCATATCTGCTCTTGGTTGTTAAAAAATCAGAATGATCCTTGTATGAAGCTTCGGCCGATTTATATTTTCTAAAGCATTCGTTTTTTGCATCGTCGTCTTGTCTGATGGAAGGGCCATTCCAGTCATGACATTTTATTCCGAAATGGTTGTTCGCTTTTGTTGCCAGACGGCCATTCCCATCTCCCGATTCGAGACAACCCTGGGCCAGGGTTATACTTGCAGGTATTCCTGTCCTTTTCATCTCTTCCATGGAAATTTGTTTATATTGGTCAATATAATCCTTACGGGATATTCTTTTGGAACTCTGTTGCGATTGTGCCCACGAACAAACAAATAACAAAATAAAAACAAT
>JAHEEB010000905.1:1156-2704 GCA_024640925.1 Bacteroidota bacterium
ATGCTTTTTTGCATACTAAAAAACTTTTGACAAAGCTACTTCAATTAAAAGTGTTGATTTTCTTTCCATTGATAGTTTTTTTCAACACAATGAATCTGGTTAACTTTCTGCGTCATCTTTTCCTTTTGTATAGAGCAGTTCATACCAAACAAGGAAAATTGAAATAAACCCAAATATTTCATAAGAAAATCTCAAGTCTCGATGAGTTCATGAAAGATTCGAGATAACAGATAAACCAATCGATAAATTTCAAGGCCGAATGAATTAAATTTAGTAGATGCCATCCATTTTTTGTATCTTTTATTCTATATTTATATAAAACATAAAAATTAAAATGGTAAAACTGAATACAAATTTTAAAGGCAAGTTTTTGTTGATTACCATTTTTATCACTGCTCTTGTTTTTGGTGTTTTTTTATTCATTACAGGAAGAATTTTCCGTAACCAATCAGTTAAACAATCAAAGGAACTGGCTAAATCCGAGGCTGCAAAATATGCAACACTGAGTAAAGATTACTTTGATTTTGATATGGGGTTTGTTAAGTCGCTTGCTAATTCAATGCAATATCTGGGCGATATAACCCAGGATGAGCGCGATACTCTCTATGGGAATAAGATGCTGCAAATGCTGAAAATGAATCCCAAGTACATTTCTGTCTGGGGTAGTATGGAATTTAAGTTTTATCAGCAAGGATATACTCTTGATCATGGCAGAAAATTATTAGTTGCCATGAGGCAGGGCGAAAAGATTCAATTAGCTCACTACCTTCGTGATATAGATAGCCCAAACCCGGAAAGTGATTATTTTAAAATTAAACAAAATAATGCACCCGTACTTGCAGAACCTTATATCGATAATGATATAGGTAATTTCTATATTACAAGTTTGATTTATCCGGTTCAGATTCAGGGAAAATTTGCCGGATTGGGTGGGGTGGATATTCCGTTAGATGCACTGCAGGGCTTTGTTGATAAGATAAAACTATATAAAGGTTCAAGCGCCTATGTAATTTCAAATACAGGAATAATTCTTGGACACTCTGACACATCGATGGTTGGGAAAAATATTTCTGAGGTTTATCCGGAACTGAATACAGAATACAAAATACTTGAAAAGATACAAAAGGGCGATGATATTAATTTTTCCCATATCGACAATGGTGTTTCACTATACACCTCAGTAGTGCCATTTGTAGTTGATGGCACATCTACACCATGGGCTTTCAGTATTTCAATACCTTTGGAATCTATTATGGGTGAGGCCCGGAAACAAAACATTAAGCTTATTATTATTGGAATTCTGGGATTAGGATTGTTGTTTCTTGTTATTATTTCATATGCATCATCCATTACAAAGCCTGTTGTAGCTACAACTAAGGTTTTCAAGGAATTATCGGAGGGGAATATCGATAAAGGACTTAAATTGAATATCCATACCGGGGGCAAACTCGATGAGTTGGCTATTGCCGTTAACGACTTAATCGAAAGCCTTCATAGGACCGAGGCCTTTGCCCGTGAAATTGAACAGGGAAATTTTGATGCAGAGAT
>JAHEEB010000189.1:0-1576 GCA_024640925.1 Bacteroidota bacterium
CATATAATGCATCACCGTTTTTAAACCATACACCTCCGCATATGCTATAAGCCGAAGATTTAAAATTGACATTTACCTTGTCTACTCCTACCTTCTTGAATTTCCAGTGGGCATAATCACCATACAGCTTCATTCCTGCTTCTCCGCCAAAAACCTCGTTGAGTTTAACACCAGCATCAAAAGCTAACCCACTGCCAGATGTATCATCAAATGCATGAATATCGGTCAGGGATAATTCAAAACCTGCTAATGAGGGTGATTTTAAGTCGCCTGTCAATCCTATTGCCCCTATGTTTAAATATGGTTCAGCCCTGCTGATTGTCATATACTCAAAATTTATGTCAGGTATGGAGAACTTTTTTGTGCTGTCTGACTCATTTAATGGGGCATTTATAGTAATATAACCGGAAGCATTGAGTGTAGGATATATTTCTGAACCCTTAAATAAAACCTCAATGGTCGAGGTTTCATTGAGAGAAAGGGTGCTTTTTAAAACAGGAAATTCATATTTACCCGATAATTTAACCTGGAATTCGTATTCTTCTACAGTAGGATTATAGGTCGCAGTATAGGGTAACAGCGAATTTTTGCCAAATGGAGGTATATTTAAATCTCCTCCAAAGCCAAAACCATTTATCTGATCTTTAAACAGAAGTAATGAAAAATCGTTAAGGGTAATATCCCAGCTTGTTTTATCAATTACATCACTGTTCATGATATTATTTGCCGCGATAGTTCCTGTAAATCCGTTGTCATCCATAAGTACGTTGCTCATGGTCAATTCAATTCGCTCTGAGTAGTTAGATTGAAGGGTATCGGTTACAGTGAGTGAATCTCCTGAAAAGTAAGATTTTTTGAAGATTGCTGGCAAAGCCACTGTAGCTTCTGTTACAGCTATTCCTTTCCATAGCCTTATTTCATGGTCTTTTTCTTCACTAAAATAATCTTCGGGGAAATGTGCGGTGGAAGGGGTCAAAGTATCGCTCTGATCAAGGCTGGCACCATGCAGGGTAAAAATAACATCCTTCAGTCCTTTAAAACAAAACGATTGACCAAATGAAAATGAAACTGTATAATTGTCAAAATCCAGAAAGTTTGCCTCAAAGCTTGAAGTCAATGAATTGCCCGAAGGATTTCCTTTGTTGTCAACTACTATTATCTTTGGAGAGGTAACTATTAAATTGATTTTGGCAAGAAAGGATTCAATTCCTTCGCAACCAAAATTTGCCTGTGTCCCGCTATTAAATATGATTGCTGCCTTTTCGCCTATATTTCTTCGCACCGGGGCAATTAATTTTAACTTACCGGTTGTTCCCAAACCTTTTTGACCTTCCAGGTAAGTATTACCCTCAAAGGCCACTTTTTGCCCGTCATCCTTAAATTTAAAAGCACAGGTTGCATAGATATTTGTCCTTCCGGTTTCCTTGTCGTATTTTAACTTCTGGATTATCAGTTCATATTCTCCTTTTTTAATCCCTACAGGTAAAGTAATTTCTCCATTATCTACCAAATCACTTATCGATTCTATATAGGCACCGGTTCTCTGAACTGCTTCCATTGCAGTAAAGGCTGCATT
>JAHEEB010000189.1:1589-7334 GCA_024640925.1 Bacteroidota bacterium
GGTATTGAACTTGTAATAGTTCTACATTTTCCAGTAATTTCTGCACCTCCGTGGTGGTCATTTCCTGCGGTCTTGCTGTCTGAAACGAACTTAAAAACCATATAACAGTGACACTAAGTATTTGAAAATTTTTTATCATTCAGGATTTAGTTAAAAAATTTCTGTATTCAGTTTATATGTCGGATTAGTCTGAAACCATTTACGCACGGTGTTTAAAGCTGATTCATAATCTTCTGTAATTAAACTCCCTGTTCCATCAATTTTGTACGGAAAATCAATGACAACTGTTGCTAATTGTTCCATCATATAATATCCGCACAATATTTTTCCCTGTTTATCCGGATCTGAAGGTGAACAAAGCTTTTCATCGCTGTTTAATAAAATTATACAGTAATCAATGGCTTCCTTTTGCCTTATGTAAATCAAATCGGGAAGGATATAGTTCATCAAATCATTATTTACAGGCATTTTCTTAATTACATTCAGACAATATTCTATTTGTTCTGTTTTACCTTCTCTGGCAAGCGCTAATGATAATGCCCATTTTTTTTCTTTTGTAATATCGGGCATCAAAAGCTGTTTTTCTAAACTCTCTGGGGATATTCCTACATATCCGGCTAACATGGCCAGTTTCTTAAAATGTACAGCATGTCGTTTATTGAGCAGATCTTCAATATTTTTCCTGGCTTGTTTGTTAAATGTTGCTGGTGAAAAATCTTTCAGAAAACCGAGGTTTTGACCGACAATACCTCCATTCCGGTCATTACATCCCTCTAAAAGCTTTAAAACAGCAGCTTCATTTTTTTCTGTCCCGGAAATACCTTTTTTATAAGTCAGATAGTATGCTTTTTGCCTGATTATTGTCAAACTATCCGTATAGTAAGGTGTTAACTGGCTAATTAGTTTATCAAGCTTGTTTGTGCGGATTATTTCCTGCTCTGTTTTATAATCTGATTTTCCGGTAGTCTTATATTCCTGGAAATAATTATCTATATCATTTGCGCTTAACACCGGAACGTATGTAAGAAGGATTAAACTATATAAAAGTAATTTCTTCATACCTGTGAGTGTGTTGGATTGTTTAATATAGTGACAACAAAATAAAAATGTACCCCCAAACTTTTCTTATTTAAAAACATTCTGGGGGTTTTGACACCTAAATCTATGAACTTCAACTTGCTTGTATAATGTACCTGGGGTTTTATACCTGATACGATATCCAAACTACAAGTTAAAATCTGACTGGAAGATACATAACCATTTAATTCAGGCTGGCTGTGTTTGCCAATCTGTTCAATATCCTGCGAAAATAAGCTGCCATTACTTATGCAAAATAAGGTAAGGAATGCTGATATTTTTGAGACAAATTTCAATGAGATAGTTTCAATTAAACTTAAATTTAAATTTCCTGGCTTTCCTATAAAAGGAGCGCGGTTACTCAACATTCCATTTACGAGGCACTGGTATGCCCTTTACACGGATAGTTAAGACCACGCCCATACTGGACGTCGCCCTTGTTTCCGTGTAAATCAAAAATTACCAGTTTTCGTAAATGGAAACAATAGCTAACGCTATTTTGTTGAGGTTCTCTTGGTTTATGGAACAGCTTTTATGTCATAGTATTTTATTTTCAGATTTTTAAGTGAATAATCTGACAAAAATACCAGAAATTTTCAAGAGGTCAAATAATTTTTGTTTACTAATAACAGATTTACTTATGGTTAGTGTATGTAAATCGCAATTTTAAAGGAAATTTTTTTTAAAATAAATTATTAAAAATAGATTTTTTGTATAAACTACTGCTTTTTAATGGTTTAAATCTATTGGATTACTGTCCGATTAAAGATTTTTCAAAGCTTTTGCCGATTAACAAGGTCAGAAATGCTGCAAAAATACTGCACAAATAAAGCTAACGAACTGCTATATAAAGGTGGACTTATGAAAACATAAGGTTCAACCGGGTTCAAGAAACGGTTTTTAATAACCTTTTTCCTGTTACTGGTTGAACCTTTCCTGCAATTAACAGGTTTTTGCCCCAAATATGCTTATCTTTTGATGTTTTATCGAAGGATATGAGATTAAACATTTATTCGCCGATTATTATTTTCAATGGTGCTCATGAATGTTTAATCTTATTTTCGTTTATCTGTAGAACTTTTATCGAACGATATAAGATTAAACATTTATTCGCCGATTATTATTTTCAATGGTACTCATGAATGTTTAATCTCATTTTCGTTTATCTGTAGAACTTTTATCAAAGGATATGAGATTAAACATTTCTCGCATTCGGCTTCTTACCCTTACTCCATATACCGATTCTATTTCCGAACTGTTTAAATTCGTTGTCAGGTGTGTGATCATCTTTTTAAGAATAAATTGCTCGTACCTGGAGAGTATGATTTCAGCCATTACATTACATTCGTTCCCAAAAAACTTAAGGCTGTTTTCACTTCCCAAATCATCAAAACAGTAGATCTTCGGTTCATACTGGTTAAATGAAAGCTTACTGTATTTCAGAATTACTGAATATCCCTCCTGTATAAACTCAAAACTCACATCGCGGCATGATTTCAAGATAAAACGGTTTTCTACCGGATGAAATAGTCTCAGAATTGACATAATGCTGGTTTTTCCACACCCTATAGGCCCCAGCAACATTATGCCCTTGTGAAGTGAAATGTTATGTTCCCTGGTTATTTCCTCGTTTTTTATCATGTAGGCTACAAGTTTTGAAATGATTTCGTAATCTTCTGTGTGTATCCTGAACTTATCTCCAAAAAGTTCGCGACCTTTTTGCTCCATCATTTTCAGGTAGTTCGAAAAATCATAAGGGTTCGCCATAGTCTTTCTCGGAGCTGAGGTTAATATTCTCTCTGGTTGTTTCAAACTGATTGGCCTTAAACATCCAGTTATGAGAAGCTGCCTGCCAATCGCTCATTGGAGTTTTTCCACCCACAAGCCATCCATTGGCTTGATAGTGATAATAAAATTTTCTTGCTTCGGTTTCAGGATACTTTTCTGAAAGAAAAAATATTACAACGTCTGTAAGAGATGGTGAAACAAACTCTTTTTCTTTTTTTGGCGCAACTTTTTTTCTTTTTTCTTTTTCCGGAAAAATATCCGGAATTATTTCCTTTTCGATTTTTTTTAAAAAAATTTCTTGAAAATCCTCGCGCGTGTGCGCGTTATTTAACACACTCTCTCTTGTTTTAATGTTTGTATTGTTTAGTTTTAATATGTTGTGCATATCTGCCCCCGTAGCCTGTGCAGATATGCATCTGTACTGGTGCATTTCTGCATCCGTATCGTGTGCAATTATGCACTCCGTAAACGATAATTTTGAATCATAACTTATTTCACTTTTGCACACGATTTGTTCATCAGATGCACAGGGACTTGAACTGCTAATGCACAGTGATTGATTATCAATTTTACTACCCCCCGGATTTTGCTGTGCATCTGGTGAACAACTTACTGTTTTTTGAACGTTTTCAACATCCTCGTATTTCGCGTCTATTCTCAATTTCGGGATTTCTAGCTGAATGTTTTGAGATATCGCTGAACTTTGTCCCTTTTCATTTTGTGCATTCACATCTTTATCCTCAGACTCAAATTCAATGATGTACACATAACTTTTATAAAAAGGATTTTTTGAGGGTAAATACTTAATAAATCCCCAATCGTGTAAATCGTGTAAGTACTTGTAAAATGTATGGTTTGAACCAATTTTACTAAAAACAAGGAGTTGGCGGCGGTTTAGTGGAAAGGGGTTCATAAACCTGTTCTGGTTCCATGCTTGAAAGAGGGCGTGGTATAAACAGATATGGATTGTATTCAACCGCTTATCTGCATTCGATTTCTGGTAAAAGACTGAAAGGTGTTTGATGTAGTTCATAACTTATAACTATTTTAGAATCATACTAGAAATTCAAATTATTATTCAGTTTGTTCTGTTTTTTGTTTTCTGACAGGATATTCTGGATATCCTCATAATCATAATACAAAGCCCCGCCCATCTTGGTGTACGGTAATGTTCCATTTATCCTTAATGTTTGTAATGTGCCGGGTGAAATACCCAGCATCTTCCTTACATCAGGCGATTTTAGCCACTTTTTTACGGGTTTCACATTAATCTCCTCTAACATGGTCTTTATGCTCTGGAGCATTTCTACCTTTAGTTCTCTTAAATCATCTGTTGTTGCGACTTGTGTTGGCATAATTTTTTGTTTTAAATTGTTACAATACAAAGCAAAAAATAATTTTAATGTGCATCCAGTCCCAAGGGGTTGTACAACCCCATTTAACTAATTGATAAAGTAGCGGTTAATCGAAATAAAAATATTTTTTGATGGGTTTTATGCAAAAATGAATTGTGTACTATTTGATAATTATTTTATACTTTTGAACCAGTAAGTCCTTAATTAAGGACGATATGCGACATCTTCTTATATATATTCCAATAACAATATTTTGCGCTTAAGCGTAAACAACTATAAATAATTTATTGATTAAAATTATTTCATTATGGTCAAGCATCAAATATTACAGGAACCATTAACAAAGTTTCAATTAAGCAAAGAGTTTCTTGAAATGGCAGAAAAAAATAATTTTCATACCCTTGAAGAAATCCTAAGATTACCATCCTATGAGATGAGAAAATTACCTTTGTTTGGTTATCGGATGTTTATTGAGTTATTAACTATTTTGGAGGATAATGATCTTAATGCAGAACTGAGAGACAGCTAGGTTTATTTTTGCTGAAATTCCTTTTTGTTTACCTCGTTCACCATTTTTATTAAATAGTCTTTCACAACACTTATGTTGTTTTCTTCATGCTTATAGAATTTAGCACTCAAACTTGATGATGAAACAACTTCTGTCTGTTTCGTTATAATATTCCGGGAAAAAAAACGAATAACATCACTCTGCCTGGGATTTTTAATGATTTCGCAATCAACTAGTAATTTTAAAAAGCATCCCAGTTGGGCAACTGACATTCCGGTATGTATTTTAATTCCGATATCTAATGCTTCATTCTGTTGCTTATCGTTATCAATCAGACTTGTTTCTTTTTCCAGAAATTCTATCTCCTCGTAAATCCACGATATAATCTGGGACTTTAGTAAGTTGTTTTGTGGTTCAAATACAACATTTGGCTGAACTTCCACTTGTTTAAAGCGTTTTAAACAAATTAACAAAATCTGGAGTTTTTTACTTTGTTGACTTGTTTCATTCAAATCAGTAATGATTTTATTCACCAGGTAATTTAGAAACCAGCTATCATTAAAATTTATAGAAATAAGACTTAGTATTAGGGAAATTGTAGAATCATTATTTTCTTCTTTAATTAGTTCCAGCTGTTTTATCAATAGATTAAAATACTCGATCCTTTTATAGGAAACTCCTCCCTCTAAACCTGTTTGAACAAAGATTTGAATTGGACATAAAATTATCTCCATCAACAAAGGTTCAATATTAATTTTTCTTTTCTGAATATTGGATATTTTATCTTGAATACTTGAAATGGATTCCAACTGGAAAGTAATGGGGACATTTGAATTAAAATCAAAATAATTTGGAAACTGAAATTGCAATGTTTTCAGCATTTCAAGCAACACTTTTTCAATTATCTGTGTGTGATTTGTATATTCCGTTTTATATTTCCCTGAATATATGTCTTTATATACATACAATTGGTCTATTAAGTAAGATAATTGAGCCTGATTGTTTCGGATAAAAGTC
>JAHEEB010000190.1:0-914 GCA_024640925.1 Bacteroidota bacterium
ATAGAACATCGGGGATTAAAGTAACCTGTTCTTTTGTGGACGACGAAGTGCAGTTTTCGAGAATGAAACGTGCTACAGCATTTGAAAGTTCAAGCATTTCAAAACTTTTATCTTTCGGATTGGTAAATAAAGAAGGTCCTTTTTTTGAACCGCTTAGCCGAAAAGACATGGCAAACGAGGTTTATGGCCCTATTACCTGGCTTAACTTCAATAAAAAACTACTTGAAGAGAACGGGTTTGAAGTTGTGCAAAAGGATCTGGAAAAGGATTATTACCTGGGAAACTTTGAGTTAAAGTTCGAGGTTTCGGAAAAGGAGAAAGACTGGTTCGATATTATGGCCACTGTTAATTTTGAGGGTTTTAAAATTCCCTTTATCGAATTCAGAGACCACATTATAGCAGGGAACAGGGAATTTGTTTTACCGAATAACAAGATTTTAATCCTGCCAGAGGAATGGTTCGAATCGTATAGCGATATTCTTAATTTTTCGGAGAGAAATGGTGAAAACCTCCGACTAAAAAAACAATATTTTTCAGTCTTAAACAGCGCAGTAAGCCAGGTTTCCGATAATTTCAGAAATAGTCTTGCCATTCTCTTAAAATCAGGAGAGGGTCCGCAGGAAGAAATACCCGAAGGTATGAATGCTCAACTAAGAATTTATCAGCAGGAAGGTTATACCTGGATGTTTAACCTCTATAAAAATGGATTCGGTGGTTGTTTGGCTGATGATATGGGGTTGGGCAAGACTCTTCAAACTCTTACTTTAATAAAACGAGTTACGGAAGATAACCTCGAAAACCAATCTCCACAAAACAAAAGCTCTGATGTTCAACTTAGTTTGTTTAATCAAGCACCCCGCTCAATTAATAAAAAGGAGCAAAAAGCTTCTCTTATTGTAGCTCCAACCTCATTG
>JAHEEB010000190.1:924-6641 GCA_024640925.1 Bacteroidota bacterium
GCTGAATGAAATAAATAAATTTGTCCCTTCGTTAAAAGCAATAGGATATTCAGGTTCATCACGCGGTAAAATATCCGATTTAATTGGGAAATGCGATATCATTATTACTTCGTATGGTATTCTTCGTAACGATCTGGAACAATTCAACAATGAGTTTTTCCACTATATTGTCTTGGACGAAAGCCAGATGATTAAAAACCCTGGATCTAAGACATATGCTTCAGTTATGAAGTTAGATTCGGAATACAAGTTAGTGCTTTCTGGGACCCCAATTGAAAACTCGCTTTCTGACCTCTGGGCCCAATTCAACTTTATAAATCCCGGGTTGTTAGGGAATTTCAATTTTTTCCAGGGCGAATTTCAGTTTCCCATCGAAAAACATAACGATGAGAGTAAACGAGAGCGGTTAAGACATCTGATTGCCCCTTTTATTCTGCGACGTACAAAAACCGAAGTTGCGAAGGAGCTTCCGGAACTGAGCGAGCAGGTTGTCTATTGTGAGATGAATGAAGTACAGGAAAGCTTCTATGAACGAGAAAAATCGAAAGCAAGAAACCTTGTTATAGAGAATATCAATCGAATGGGCATGGGGAAAGCAACCATGCAAATTCTCCAGTCGCTTATGCGTTTACGACAAATAGCAAATCATCCGGTATTGGTCGACGAAGAATATATTTCGGGATCCGGAAAATTCGATGAAATTATATCGATCCTGGAAACCCTTTACAAAGAAGGGCATAAAGCTCTAATATTTAGTTCGTTTGTCGGACATCTAAATATTATTGCCAGATGGCTTGATGCTCGTGGTATCAATTTTTCTATGTTAACTGGTGAAACAAGAAACCGCGAAGCAGTAATTGACAAGTTTCAGAAAGATTTCAATTGCCCATTCTTCCTTGTATCGCTTAAAGCAGGAGGCGTAGGACTAAACCTGACTGCAGCAAGTTATGTCTTAATGCTTGATCCCTGGTGGAATCCTGCAGCTGAAAAGCAAGCCATTAACAGGGCACACCGAATAGGCCAGGATAAACATGTAATGGTATACCGGTTTATAACCCAGGATACACTGGAAGAAAAAATCATTAAGCTTCAGGAACGTAAATCGCAGCTTGCCGATATTTTTGTGAACGATAATCCGTTTAAAAATATCAATGAAGATGAAATTCTGGCATTGTTCGACTAATATTTTTTTTAGTCTGCCTAAATTTCAAACGAACCAGCTAAACGAAAATTTCCAAATGGAGATTAGCTCAGGCAATGTTTGTATAAACAGCCTGAACATCCTCATCGTCTTCAATTCTGTCAATTACTTTTTCGATATCGACGAGCTGTTCTTCAGTAAACTCAACAGCCGATGTTGGAATGCGTTGCAGTGATGCTTTTTGAATATTGATACCTAGTTCTTCAAAAGTCGCAGATAAACTTCCGAAATTTGTAAAATCGCCATATGCATATACCATGTTTCCATCAACCTGAATATCTTCTAATCCGGCATCAATTAACTGTAGTTCCAGTTCATCGATATTCATGTCCTCTGTTTTCTCAAATTCAAATACCGACTTGCGGGAAAACATAAAATCCAATGAACCAATAGGCAAAAAGGTTCCACCGGTCTTGTTAAAATACGACTTGACATTTGCAACCGTCCGGGTTGTATTGTCGGTAGCACATTCTACAACAATCAATACTCCATGAGGGCCTTTTCCTTCGTATGTAATTTCAGTTATTGTATCGGCATCTTTACCTGATGCCCTTTTTATCGCATTGTCAATGTTGTCTTTGGGCATATTTTCAGCCTTGGCATTTTGAATGGCAGTGCGCAGCTTGGCATTCATGTCAGGATCTGAGCCACCTTCTTTTGCAGCAATAGTAATGGCTTTAGCCAGCTTCGGAAATATTTTGGACATTTTGTCCCAGCGTTTTTCTTTTGCAGCTCTACGATATTCAAAAGCTCTTCCCATATGAGTAATTTGTTTTAAATAATTTTCTAATTAAAACACAAAAATAAAAATTGTGTTTGAAGTCAACAGCAATCAGGTGTTTTTTTATTGATCCAAATATATTTTTTATTTTCCAACCATTTATCATTCGTCTTTAAGATCTTCAAGTATCTTTTCGATTTCCGACTCCGTTTCAAACAGTTTGTTCTTGCAAAACTTAATTAATTCCGCCGCTTTCTTAACATTTTCGGCAAGTTCATCAACATCAAGCTTGTTATTTTCAATCTTATCTAAGATAGTCTGAAGTTCATTAAAAGCTTCGGAATAAGAAGATTTTATTGTTGCCATAAAGTTATTTTATTATACTTTTTGATTTTCCTTTAGTAAAAATGGTTTCTATTTCATCACCAGCACTCAGTTGTTCACTGTCTGTTACCAGTTCACCTTGGAAGAAAGTCAATGAAAATCCTTTCTTTAATATATTTGCCGGATCAGACAATTCTAACTTCTGTTCGTTTAATATCAGCGTGCTCCCGGCTTTGTCCAGCGAATATTTTGAATCAGATACCAACTGTTTATTGAAGAAATAAAGTTCATTCCTTTTCCTGGCAATAACTCCCCTGGTTTTTTGTGATAATAAAATGCCGGCTTTGCCAAGTGACAATCGAATCCGGTAAAAATTATTTTTCAGTAAAGAATAATAAACAGATGTTATAAAGGAAATGCTTTTATTCTCTGCAGAAATTTGTTTTTGAAGATTATTATTCAGTTTATAAACCATTTCTTTTATGAGAGTTTTCTTAAGCGAGATGATTTCCTGGCTGTTGCTTATAATCTTTTCTTCCACTTCATTTAAATCGTTCTCCGCATTATTTAACCTATCAATTAAATATTCAGCAACTGCTGTTGGCGTTTTCAAGCGAGTATGAGCAACAATATCTACAACCGAATCGTCTTGTTCATGGCCAATACCGGTTAATACAGGCAATGGGAAATGAGCTACAGCAGATGCAAGATTATAGTTATTAAAGCAATCGAGATCGGCCTGTGAGCCGCCACCGCGAATAATTACTACAACATCAAACAAATTGTGGTATGTGTATATTCTTTTGAGTTGATTGATTATCGAATTCTCAGTTTCGTTCCCCTGCATAACAGCAGGAAACAGCTTCAGATAAAACCTGTATCCGGAAGTGTTGTTGATTAGTTGATCGGTAAAATCCTCGAAACCTGCGGCTGTTATGGATGATATAACAGCAATTTTGTTAGGGATTATAGGTAATTCAACGGTTTTGTTCTTGTCAATAATACCCTCCGCTTTCAGTTTCTCAATTATTCTTTGTTTTCGAAGAGCTATTTCGCCTAAAGTATAAGTAGGTTCAATGTCTGTTACATTTAGGCTTAACCCGTATACTTCATGAAATTCAACGGTTACCTTTACCATTACTTTTATCCCTTTTGAAAAAGGACGGCCTGCAGATGTTTCAAAATATTGTTTTATTATTCTGAAATTTTGGTTCCAGATAGTTCCCCTGGCCCGAGCTATAATTTTTTCCGATTCATTTTCTTTCTGAATGAATTCGAGGTAACAATGCCCGGAATAATTAACAGTCATCTCGCTTATTTCGGTAATAAGCCATATTGCCCCAAAAGACGACTTAATTGCCTTCCTGATTTGCCCGTTCAGCTCCACGAGCGATACCGGAGAGTTTTCTATATGGTTCATAATTTAATAAACGGTAGCTGATAAGTGCGTCCATCAATAGTTATGCGCAGTATGTAATAGCCTCGCTCAAAATAAGAAGCAAAGCTGAATTTTTTCATGTTAAAACCTTTATCAAATGGTTCTGTTGTTGAATAAAGTATCCTGCCATTCAAATCGTTCACTTCAATAATCGCAGTATTCGTTCGTTCGAGCCATGGAATTTGAGCTATCAGGTATATTTCATCCTTCACAGGGTTTGGAAAGAGTGATAGTTTAACCTGGTTGGTTGTATCTTTTTTAAGGTTTTTGAGAAGCTGCAAAGCAATATAAAAATCCGGAATTCCATATCCATATGCAGTATCAGGCGATATAAACCGGGAAGAACTTTGAATAATTGCATTCCTGACTTCCTGGGCAGTTGCTTCGGGCACGGCCTGCCATAAGCATGCCGATAGTCCACTTATAACAGGAGCCGAACATGAAGTCCCTGTACAAGTAGTCATTGAAGAATAATCCATATAGGAAACATTGGCAACCCCCATTGCACAAATGTCGGGTTTGATTCTGTTATCAACAGTTGGTCCCCTTGAACTAAAAGAGGCTATTTTTTCCAGGGAATCCACAGCGCCTATAGCCAGAATACTATCTGCATCGGCAGGTGCAGTAATATAGCCCCATTTGCTGGCTCCTGAGTTTCCTGCACTCGATACCACCAACATTCCTTTTCTTGCAGCAATGGTTGCAGCCATGGAGACAGGACAGGTTTTTCCATTCATATCGGACCGGATATGATTTTGAGTGGAGTTATTAAATTCAGAATAACCCAGCGATGATTGAATAATGTCGGCTCCCATGCTATCTGCAAACTCAGCGCCTGTAGCCCAGAAATACTCTTCTACAAGGTATTCTGTTTTGCCATTCTCTGTACGCACCAGCAAATAGTCGGCTTTGGTTGCTGTACCATATGTTAGACCAGGTAAAATACCAGCTAATATTGATAAAATATGGGCTCCATGAATATTGCTTTCCATGCCGAATGTATCATTAACAACATCCCTGATGCCAATAATCTGATTACGGATTCTCACTGAATCAAAAGCCTGTCCGGAACTATAACCCTGAAAACCAGCATCGAGTATGCCTATTAAAATATTATTCCCCAGATAACCTGAATTATGCAACATCTGTCCGTTGAGCATAGTAATCTGTCTCTTTGAATTTCCATAATCGATCGCTGCTTTCGGAAATTTGCAAAACTTATCAATAGCTATATAGCCTGAAATGGCGGCTTTGTTTTTTAAGGGTGATGCTACAAATGACAAATGGTTGAGGGTATCGATTAGAGCAGTATCTGTTGAATAAATTACAGCGCCGTTCAGCCATTTTGAGATGTTATGGATTTTTAACCCAAGCGACTTTAAACTATCCAGGTAAACTTTGCTTACTGGAAGATCTTCGGTTGTAATTGAAATGCCTTGTTTCTTGCGTCGTAAAATGGAACGATCGGTAAGAAATTCCTCTGGTTTATCTACAGTATAAAGAGTTCCGTTTTTATCAGTAAACTGAACCCAATACATATCAGGAGCAATTTGAGAAATGCTAGACAGAATGGATGCAAATAATGCTACCAAAAATACCGTGATATTTTTTATGTCCATCAGGCTAAATTAAGCAATAACCAGTTTGGGCTTAAAAGAAAGAATGTAATTATTTCGTTTTATAAAAATCATCGGGCGAAGGCTCTTCAAACTTACCGGCGTTTTCATCCACCATCTTAAAAAAATCTTTGTCTTGTTCAATTAGTTTCTTCTCATCCTCTGAACTGACTACACCCATATTATAGTGTAATTGATATTTTATCGTGTTGTCATCATTATAAAAAGTCCATATACCATTGCGCTTATTGTCAACAAAACTGCCAAACATCATCATTTTACCATTCGTATAATTGAATACGTATTTCCCGTTAACCATATCTTGTTTGTGAAATGCAACTAGCTTTGTTGTCCCATCTTCAAAATACTGGTTCCATATGCCATCTTTCTTATCCTGATGGTATTCCGTTTCCTCCG
>JAHEEB010000190.1:6651-7311 GCA_024640925.1 Bacteroidota bacterium
CCTTTAATATAATGTTCTTCGCTCACCACTGTTCCGGAATAAAAGCTGTAATATTTCCAGATACTATCCTTTAATGTTCCGTAATAAAAACCTTCGGCAGATATTTCCCCATCCTCGTAATAAAGTTTTGCTTTCGATGTGTTTCCATCCGGATTAAAAAACATAATTGCCTGGAGATTTCCATCTTCGTAATATCTGCGCATTTCACCAAGTGGCTTATTGTTTTTAAAAAAGCCTTTGTACATCAGGTTCCCATTTTCATATTTTTTTTTCCAGTATCCTTGTTTTTGGCCCTCCTTATCGGTCTGGTTAAAAATGGTGTCGGTCTGTGAAAACACAGAGGCAAAGCCAACAAAAAGAATAATTAAAATCGAAACTATTTTATACATAATCCGGAATTTTTTATGAAGATAATGAATAATTGAACTACAAAAAAATCTTGTTCTGTTTGATATAAACATGATGAAGTCAGATAATATTGTGAGAAATTAAAACAATAAATAGTGGTATAAAAACTTATTGATTTATTTAAGAAGGTATTTGATGATAACTGGAGAGTTAGTATATTGGGGAAAGATAAAACTATTTGAATGAGAAGAAAATTCTCTTTCAATACAGAAAACGAATAAAGTTTACAACTATAGTCTTGCAAACAGATAA
>JAHEEB010000191.1 GCA_024640925.1 Bacteroidota bacterium
ATGAAATTGAAAAGAGGGTAGGAAAAATAGGGATAATCAGAATTATGCCTAATACCGCCATAGCAATTAAAGAATCAATGACCTGTATAACTCATAGAAATATTTCTTCGGATCAGGAATCTTCCATACTTGGACTATTTAATAAGCTGGGGAATGCCATTTTAATAAATGAAGAACTAATGGGTGCGGCAACTGTAATTGGAGCCTGCGGTACTGCATTTGCATTGAGGTTTATGAGGGCTATGTCACAGGGAGGTATAGAAATAGGGTTTAGTTCCGATGTTTCGCAGCTTATAACAGCTCAAACCATTAAAGGTGCAGCCAGGTTAATACTCGAAAGTGGTAATCATCCGGAACAAGAGATAGATAAAGTTACTACACCCATGGGGGTAACAATTTCGGGACTCAATGAAATGGAACATCAGGGATTTAGTTCTGCTATAATTAAAGGTCTTTTGACTTCTTTCAATAAACTTTAAGTAAAAACAAAGAATTCCTGATAATTTATCAGAATCTTGTACTTATTTATTCACAATATTGTCTTTTATAAAAACTTATTAAAATCAATTAATACTTAAAACTATTTTGTAATTTAGGAATTATAAACCTGGATGATTATTAGTTGTTCTCAACCTGTTTCAAACGGTATACCCAGGTTCTCTCAATTATATATTCTCTAAATAATTATGAAATGTTTAATACAGCTCATTTACATCCAATGATTGTGCATTTTCCAATCGCTCTGATCATGATAGGGTTTCTTGCTGATCTTATCTTTATTTTTTACAAAAAGGAATTATGTCTCTCCAAAACAGGATTTTATTTGATGATACTGGGGACTCTTGGAGCTGCTGCAGCTTTTACTTCCGGACATTTATTTACAACTGAACCTATGCAGGGAGCCATTGTTGAAATCTTTGAGAAACACGAAACTTTTGCATTAATTACACTGCTTATTATGTCAGCAGGTTCGTTGATAAGAATTTATGCAGTACTTAAAAAACCGGAATCAAAAACAATAAAGTGGACAATATTCTGCTTCTACTTTTTTGGTACCTTATCGGTCGGACTTACAGGTTTCCTTGGTGGTACTATGGTGTTCGATTACATGATAGGTATTTAAAAATTCTGCTGTTTCTTCAACAAACTAATTTCCAATGTAAAACTAAATCATAAAAACATGAAAAAATTTAGCTATTTAATCCTTCTGATTTCTGTAATCTCGTTTCTGACTGGTTGTGGTACTAAAAAACCGGTAAAAAGTATCGAAGCCCTGAAAGAAGTATACAATGGCGAGTCAACCGCCAGTGCCAAATACGCAAAATTTGCTGAAAAGGCACGCGAAGAGGGTTTTGATACCCTTTCTGTTATGTTCGAAGCTACTTCAAAAGCAGAGGCAATACATGCCGAAAATCATAAAAAAGCTCTTTTAAAACTTGGTGATTCTGTTGGTGCACCTGTAATAGGAGAATTTATTGTTTTATCAACAGCAGAAAACCTTGCCGATGCAATTAAGGGAGAAACCTATGAAATTAATAGTATGTACCCGGGATTCATTGTTACTGCAGAGGCAGAACAGGCAGTTGATGCAAAAAAGAGTTTTACCTGGGCTCTCGATACGGAAAAGAAGCACTTACAATTTTATCAGAAAGCGCTGGATGCTATAAATACAGGCAGTGAGAAAACATTATCAATAGCATGGTCTGTTTGTCCGGTTTGCGGCAATACTTACGAATCTGCAACCCTTCCGGAAGCTTGTGATTTCTGCATGACCCCAAAAGATAAATTTATTTCTTTCCAGGCCCAGGAAGAAATTGCTATTTAAAAGTTGAAAGTATAATTTGTATCGATAAATTCTTAAATAATACCATAATACTTGACAAAATAAAGTTTCCTGGTATTTTCCATAATAAATACCAGGAAACTTGTTATAAGGAGCATAATTATCTTTTATTTTGTATTAAAATAACACCATGGATACTACCGAAAATTTTCCGCAATTTCTTTTCCAGAGATTTAATGAATTTAGCCCGAGCGTGCCTTCCATGTGCAAAGCTCATGCTTTTACCGATAATATAATCAATTTTCTTTTTCCTTTTAAAATTGATAAAAAGTGTACACTGCAACAAATAGAGCTTAATTTTGCACAACTACAAATCGATTTTCAGGAC
Organism: Bacteroidota bacterium; assembly: GCA_024640925.1. Classification (GTDB taxonomy): domain Bacteria; phylum Bacteroidota; class Bacteroidia; order Bacteroidales; family UBA10428; genus UBA10428. The sequence continues at coordinate 2,172 of JAHEEB010000191.1, forward strand.
TTGATTGGCACTCTTGAAAAAACGCTGCAAAGTCCTATAAACATATTAACCCAAGAGTTTTTTTCGAAGGTACCGGGTATTTATAAAAACTTAATGAACGATGCACATAATTTTCTGGATTTTGATCCTGCTGCGCGTTCTATCGAAAGTGTTATTCTCTATTATCCCGGATTTTATGCCATTTCGGTGTACCGGTTGGCCCATGAATTATATAAGCTCAACGTCCCCTATTTACCTCGCATGATGAGCGAATATGCTCACAGTAAAACGGGGATTGATATTCATCCGGGTGCAGAAATTGGAGAAAACTTTTTTATTGACCATGGAACGGGTATTGTTATTGGAGAAACGACAATAATTGGTAATAATGTGAAGATATACCAGGGTGTTACTCTTGGTGCAATTTGTGTTGAAAAAAGAATGAAGGGTCTTAAAAGGCATCCGACAATAGAAGATAATGTAATAATCTATTCCGGAAGTACTATACTTGGTGGTGATACCATTGTCGGTCACGACACAGTGGTAGGAGGAAATGTTTGGCTGACCAAAAGTGTACCACCAAACAGTGTTTTGTATCACGAGAGTAAGACCACAATACGAAATGGAAAATCAGAAGATGGATGTAAAATGATTCTCTAATCTGATTTTTAATTTTTTTTCAACTTTATATGATAAAAAAATCTAACTATTTATTCTATGAAAATAGCAAACATTCTTGAGGCTATCGGAAACACTCCGCATCTGAAAATCAATAAACTATTTGATAAGGATTACAATGTTTGGATCAAACTGGAAAGAGCAAATCCTGGCGGAAGCATTAAGGACAGAATTGCTTTGTCGATGATAGAAGATGCCGAAAATAAGGGGATTTTAAAAAAAGGAGCTGTAATTATTGAGCCAACATCGGGCAATACAGGTATCGGACTTGCTATGGTTGCTGCTGTAAAAGGGTATCGCATGATTTTAGTTATGCCCGATTCAATGTCAATTGAGCGTAGGAAGCTTATGTCGGCATATGGTGCAGAGTTTGAGCTTACTCCGCGTGAAAAGGGTATGAAAGGGTCAATAGAAAAGGCGAAGGAACTTGCAAAACAAATTCCGGGATCATGGATTCCATCACAATTTGAAAATCCTGCAAATATAGAAGTACACAAAAAAACAACGGCACAAGAGATTATAGCTGACTTTCCTGAGGGAATTGACTTCCTGATAACCGGAGTTGGTACAGGGGGTCATTTAACAGGTGTGACAGAAGTACTTAAGCAAAAATGGCCTAAATTGAAGGTTTTTGCAGTGGAACCCCAGCAGTCGCCTGTAATAAGTGGGGGACAACCAGGACCTCATCCAATTCAGGGAATTGGTGCCGGTTTTATCCCTGCCAATTTGCACAAGGAATTGCTGGATGGTGTTATTCAGATCTCTAAGGAAGAAGCTTTTGGTTATGCCCAAAAAGCCCCCAAGATTGAAGCCCTGTTGGGAGGTATATCGTCGGGTGCTACCCTTGCAGCTATTGCTAAAAAGCTGCCTGATATTCCAAAAGGATCTACAATCCTTGGTTTTAACTACGATTCAGGAGAGAGATATTTATCAATCGATGGATTATTTTGATATTGTGATCGGTGATCGGTGATCAGTAATCAGTGATCAGTGATCAGTGATCAGTAAGATGTTTTTATTCACTTATCTTTTATCACTTCTCTGCCAGGGCATAATCAAGTTGCTTGCGGGCAAGATTGGTCCTGATAACTTTTACTTTTATCTTGTCTCCCAACTGGTATATTTTCCCGGTTTGTCTACCCATTAACCAGTAATTATCTTCGTCATATTCATAGAAATCATCCACCAAATCGCGTATGGAAACGAGCCCTTCACATTTATTCTCAATAATTTCCACAAAAATTCCATATTCCGATACGCCTGAAATGATTCCGTCATAATCATTGCCGACTTTATCCTGCATAAATTCAACCTGTTTGTATTTAATAGAGGCCCTTTCCGCTTCTGTGGCACGCTGTTCCATTTCAGAAGAATGCTGGCAATATTTTTCATATTTCTTCTTACTCTTGGATTCTCCATTATTCAAATAATGAAATAACAGACGGTGTACCATCATGTCGGGGTAACGACGGATAGGAGAAGTAAAGTGTGTGTAATTATCAAAGGATAGTCCGTAATGACCAATATTTGTTGTTGAATATTCTGCCTTTGCCATTGAACGTACGGCAAGGGTTTCAACCAGATCCTGCTCTGGTTTTCCTTTTACATCGTGGAGAACCTGATTTAAAGTAGTTGAAATATTCGCAGCAGAGCTTAACAGAAGCCTATGTCCGAACTTTCCGATAACTCTGTTAAACCGTTGAAGTTTCTCGGGGTTGGGTTTGTCGTGAATTCTGTAAACAAATGTTTTTTTACCATCGGGATGTTTTGTTTTACCTACAAAATTTGCAACCTGCTTATTGGCAAGCAACATAAATTCCTCGACGAGTTCGTTTGACAATCCATGTTCCCTGAAATATACCCTGAGAGGTTTTCCATCCTTATCGATATCGAATTTAATTTCATCACGATCGAATGAAATAGCCCCATGTTTAAACCGTTCGTCTCTTAATTTCCTGGCAAGCTCATTTAATTTAAGCATCTCTTCGGAATAATCACCTTTACACGTGTCAATAATTTCTTGTGCTTCGCGATAGGTAAACCTTCTGTTCGAAAGTATTACTGTTTTTCCGAACCATTCATCCAGTACTTTAGCATCGTTGTCGAGTTCAAAAACGGCTGAAAAGCAAAGCTTTTCTTCATTGGGGCGCAATGAACAAATAAAATTTGACAGCCGTTCCGGCAACATAGGAACTACTCTGTCTACCAAATAAACCGAGGTGGCGCGTTCAAGTGCCTCATCGTCGAGTATTGTTTTGGATTTCACAAAATGGGTTACATCTGCTATATGAACTCCTACTTCCCAGTTACCATTATCCAGTTTTTTTATCGAAAGAGCATCATCAAAATCCTTCGCATCATCAGGGTCGATGGTAAAAGTAACTACATCTCTGAAATCACGACGCTCAGCATAGTCTTGTTCTGTTATAGCAGAGGGTATAGCTTCCGATTCGGCTAAGATATCCTCAGAAAATCGATATGGCAATCCGAATTCTGCTAAAATTGCATGCATTTCAGTTTCATGAACACCCTGATCGCCAAGAACTTCGACTACTTCGCCAAATGGGTTTTTTGCTTTGGCTGGCCAGTCGGTAATACGGGCAATAACTTTTTGTCCATTTTTGGCATCTTTCAGTCGTTCTAGCGGGATAAACAAATCATAAGGCATTTGCCGCGAATCTGCCTGGAAGAAAGCAAATTTGTCCAATACTTCAATTACACCAACAAAATTTTCGCGGGCTCTTTCCATTATTTCAATAACCTCTCCCTCCGGATTATGCTTTTTCCGTTTGGCATACAAGAAAACCTTCACTAAATCGCCATTTAGAGCATGTTTAAGGTTGTCCTTTGAAATAAAGATATCTTCTTTTAATGTGTCGCTTGTAACAAAACCATACCCACCCTGGGTAATTTCAATATGGCCAACAATATTACCAACAGATGATTTTAGTTTAAACTTTCCTGTAGAAATCTCTTCAAGCATCCCGTCGTTCTTCAGTTCTTCGAGAATTTCCATTACCAGTGATTTCTCATCACTGATTTTAACCAGGAGTTGATTTGCTATTTGTTTGTAGTTTAAGGATTTTTTAGGATTACTTGAGAAAATTCCAATTATACTATTTTTGAATGCATTTCTGTCTACTTTACCTTTTTTTGTTTTTTTACTCATATTTTATTATTTAATTACATATCTAAGTGCCAATAATGTTCTGATTTAATGATGTTTGAAGAATATTTTAAACTAAATATGACTTACCTATAATCAAAACAATATCAGCTAATTAAATATTGGTTATGCAAACTTAACAAAACAGTAGGTTATAATCATAAGAATATTATTATTTTTGTTTAAAGCATTTATGATACGAATGCACCAAACCATATTATCCTCCCTGGCTCAAAAGGCCATAACTACTTTCTATTCAGTAGTATTACATTTCAAATAATCCTTTCAAAAAAATGGACGTAAACGGAAAAATATACAAAAAATTTCTTGAAAGAAATACGGCTTACGAAACGCAACACGGACAAAAAGCGGCATCAAAGCAGCATTCCAAAGGAAAACTTTCTGCTCGTGAACGTATTTTAATCTTGTTCGATGAGGGTACTTTTGACGAGATAGATGCATTTACACGCACTGCACCAGCTGAATCGAATTTCGGAAAAGTGGTTGACGCATTTGGTGATGGGGTTATTATTGGACATGGAAAAATAAGTGGTAGAACAGCATTTGTTTTTTCACAGGATTTTACTGTTATGGGTGGATCGTTAGGGTCGGTACATGCTTCAAAAATTGCTAAAATACAAGAAATGGCACTTAAAATGGGTGCCCCGATAATTGGCATTATCGATTCGGGTGGAGCACGTATACAGGAGGGTGTTGCGAGCCTTGCAGGTTATGCTACTATTTTCCGGAACAATGTAATTTCGTCAGGAGTAATTCCGCAGATTTCGGTTATAATGGGTCCGGCAGCTGGAGGTGCCGTTTATTCTCCATCTATAACGGATTTCATATTTATGACGAATAAAACCAGTTATATGTTTGTAACAGGCCCAAATGTTGTCAAAGAAGTACTTAACGAAGATATAAGCTTTGATGAACTAGGTGGTGCCGAAATCCATATGAAAAAAAGCGGTGTTTCTCATTTTGTATATGAAGATGAAGAAAATACGTTACTGGGGGTAAAGAAACTCCTTTCATATATTCCTTCTAACAATCTTGAAAATCCGCCTATTTTGGAAGTTTTCAATAAGAGTAATGTATCTGAACCATCACTAAGAGATATTGTGCCCGATGATCCGAATAAACCTTATGATATTAAAGAAGTTATACGCTTAATAATAGATAAAGACAGTTTCTTTGAAGTTTCGGAGAGTTTTGCCCAAAATGTTGTAGTCGGATTTGCCAGACTGCAGGGTAAATCTATTGGAATTATTGCTAATCAACCGAAAGTATTGGCTGGTACCCTCGATATTAATTCA
>JAHEEB010000192.1 GCA_024640925.1 Bacteroidota bacterium
TTATATAATAGTTTCCATTAATACCATTTGGCAGCTTAAACGAAGCTGTATTCTTATAATTCTGATTGGGTTGTAATGAAGTTTGGTTTGAAACATTTCCCAGGTAGATATCTACATTTGTATCATAAATAGTATCTGTTGAAAGATAAAAGAAATCGGTCCACTGACCAATAGTGGCACCTTTACCAGTGTTCAGTATTTGCCAGTCAATCTGTATATTCTGTCCGGAAAATGCAGATTGTGGTGTATTCACAGAAGATACAATCAGATCGGGTAATTCTCTGATGGTAAAGGATTGAATTGGTCCTTCAGTACTGCATTGGGCATTTTTTGAGATAACCTGCCAGTTATAAGTTTCTCCATAATCCAGAGAAGAAAATCGGTAAGAGATTTGGTTAATATTTTGAATGATAGGGAAGAGTGGTTTTGTAGCAGAACTCCGCCAAAGAAATATATCATACATATTGGAATTACTGCCAGGTATCCATGATAAAACAACCGGCTTTGACAGGTTCATGGATTTGTCTTCTGGAATCATGTTATAAGCAGGCAGAGGTGGTTCAACATTTGAGATTCTGACGGAAAGATTATAGTAACACCCTTTCTCATTATAGCACTCAACAGTATAAACCGTAGTAGATTCCGGGTTAACTTTGATTGATTTTGTTGTATCACCTGTAGACCAGGAATAACTAACTGCATTTTGAACGGTAAGAGTTACTTCCTTTCCTGGACAAACAATAGAATCAGGGGTAATGCTAATTATCGGGGGAGTAACAATTTCAACAAAAACAGTATCGGTATATGTTTCGCAAGCAAACGGACCTGTATACTCTAATATATACTGACCCGATTTGGAAACAATGATTGAAGATTCTGTTTCACCGGTTGACCATTTTATATTGTTTTTTATATTAGAAGTTAAAGAAATGCTTTCAGGACAATTTGTTTCACCGGTATTTAGAAAAATTTCAGGAACACCAATACAGCCTGTACCAATTATTTCAACAGCTGAATCTCCTTCTTCTGTGGTAATAATGAGCTCTGCCTTCACCTCCCCTACAATGGGAGGTATAAAAGATACCGGAATTTCTAGTTGGTCCTCTCTTGTTAAGACAACTGGAAAGGTGATTTCAGTTATGGAAAAATCGTCTCCGACAATAAATGCTCCATTAATCTGGAGAGTATCACACCCCAGATTTGAAATGTAAAGTGATTTTGTTGAAGTTTTATGCGGCAAAACCGGCGGGAGATATAATGGTTGTTCTGAGAGTTTGATACCATTCATCGGGCTGTTTGTATACATCACAAAATTGCGTATCGAGTGCAAATCATTTGCAGCTCCGGTTCCTGAGGTAAACCCCATATAGCCTGCGTAATTTATTTCATAGAAACCTTCGAGGTATAAAACATCGTTTATGTAAACCTGAATTGTTCCCTGATCATATGTCACGCGCATATGATTATATGTTGATTGTCTTAAGATACTTACACTATTTAATGTGGGCTGAGAAGTTGTACATTCGTTATAATTGCTATAACCATCACCATAACGAATCTGAAGTTCCGGGTTAGCTCCACAGCCGTTGTCGTATGTATCAAGGATAATTAGCATGCCTTTGGGATTTGAAGGTATACCCACTCCACTGCCAAATACAAAACCAGTTGGAGGGGTTGCCAGAAAACAAAAAGCAATTCCATCGGCTGCTGTTCCATCATATATGCGGTAGTCAAATTCTGCCACCCAACTGTTACATGACCCCAGGTTAATCGGCTTTTTATAGAATACGGCTCCACTCGTCCAGTTTTGAGCCGGACAAATTATAACTTCATCTGCATCTGTATTCGCATCTCCGGGTGTATCGCCTAAACTACTTGAGCCTTCAAACATCCATCCCGATGTATCAACAGGAGAGCCTTGCAGGGTAGCATATACATAAAGTTCTGAAGATTGAGAGTAAGATTTTGTCTGGATAAATAAAAATAAAATACTTCCTAATAAATAAAGAATGTTCTTTTTCATTGGTTGGAATTTTGGGTTATAAAAAAATTTTACTGTTAATTATGGTAAATTACCTAAAGAATTACAGTAACTAATTAACAAGTGTTATTTGAGAATATTTCCATAATAAGTTGGGTTTAGGTCAACATAAATAATTGGCTTACAAGACTTTGAAATAAAGAAATGTAATCTATAGGGTTAAAAGGTAAAGTGTTTATTATTGCGAATATATGATAGAAATTTATATTATAAAAAAAAATATTTTGAAAAGCGCAATTACCCAATTATTCAAAAGATTACACATAGTTTAAAAAAAATGAAAGGACTTTTATTGGCTTGAATCCGGGTTTAACAACGCTGGCAGGTCTGAAGACGCAGCCAGTTTGGTTTACATGGGGAGCTCACCGTAAAAGGTATAAAGTTTTTATTCGGCATCCAATGGGGAAAGCCTCTGGGATGAAAAGATTCAACAAACAACAACAAAATTTCCTTTATTAACAGAATTTCTCCCTCCTTTAGCTAGATAACAGAGGTTATACACATGTCCTATGCTGAAACAGGTTATCAAAAAACAGAAATATCTAATCGATTGATTATTTTTGCATCCTACTTTATCTTTCAATCATTGGAAAAAACAAAACAAACCCGAAAACTCTGGTATGCGCTTTACACGCGACCACGTTATGAGAAAAAAGCCCAGGTTTTTCTTCAGGAAAAGGGAATAGAGGTGTTTCTCCCTCTTTACAAAACATTGCGCCAATGGAGCGACAGAAAAAAATTTGTTGAACTTCCTTTATTTAGTTCCTACATATTTGTTCATACCGATGCCCAGGAATTTCATTCTGTATTGAGTACGGTTGGAATTGTAAAATTTGTTTCCTTCGAAGGTAAAGCAGTTCCCATTCCTCAAAGGCAAATGGAAAACTTATTTTTACTTATCAACGGAAGTATAGAGATTGAAAAGACTCATAAGGTATTCAAACCTGGCCAGAAAGTTAAGGTTTGTGTTGGCCCGATGCAGGGATTAACAGGGGAGCTGGTAAAAGCCGGGAGTAAAGACAGGGTTTTAATTCGTTTCGAACATATCAACCAGAATTTACTGGTGAACATTCCTGCTAATTTTCTTGTTAGTAATTATTAAAGATTATTATTAATTTCGCGCAACCAGACAGCCCTTGTAGGGCTAATTTTATTTTTACAGAAAACCAGACCTGCGAGCTCTGTAAATTACAGTCAACCAGCTACATAACCTCGTCGTCACCTAAATTTTACACTGTGACTGACGGGGCGAAGCTTTAGATAAATAGTAGATTTTCAGATTTTTGCACATTCATAATTAGATAACTCCCCACTTATAAATATTTATTCGCATGAAGAACAAATTATTCATCATTATAATCTCATTGTTGGTTGTTGCTTCTTGCACGCGCTACAAGGATATTGTATACCTGCAGAATAATATAAGTGCTTCCGATACTACATCTGTTGGTTTCTATCCATACCAGGTACCTACCTATAAAATCCAAACAAGGGATGTACTTTATATCCGCATATTATCCATGAACCGTGAGGTTGCAGAAATAATGAATACAACTCCTTCATCGGTTGCAAATCTTTATTCAACCGAAGCAAGTTTTTATATTTATGGGTACAATGTCGATGATTCCGGAAATGTTGAAATTCCGATTGTGGGAAAAGTTAAAGTATTGGATAAAACTCTCGAAGAGGCCAGGACTGCTATTGTAGAGCAGACCATGCGATTTTTGAAAGAACCAACAGTTATCATAAAACTTGTTTCATTTAAATATTCTGTCCTGGGAGAAGTTGTCAGGCCTGGATGCTATATAAATTACAATAACCAGCTTACCGTACTTGAAGCTATAAGTCAGGCTGGCGATATTACAGTTTTTGGAAACCGGAAAAGAGTAATGGTTATAAGGCCTGGTGTCGATGGAACAAAGACCTTTGAATTAAACCTTACGGATGTTAAGTTACTCGGTTCCGAAGGGTTCTATTTATTACCCAACGATTTGGTATATGTTTCCCCATTAAGAACCAAAAATTTCAGGAACAATATTCCTATTTTAACTGTAGTTCTTGGAGCAATAACAACCACTGTTTTGGTGCTAAATTACATTAATCCACCTACTCGATAAATGGTGGTTAATAACCTGGACAAAGTGCAGTCCCTCTCGGAGAAAGGAGTGAGGTGAATTTGGGCCTCAAACATAATTTTTCATTCTATCTAAATATCCCGGCTTTTGGTCAAAATATGAGCTCCTTATCAAGTTACATCAACTAATTTTGTACCTGAATCTATTATTGATAAATCAAACTTTTTACGATGGAAAACCAAAAAGTTGCTTTAATTACCGGTATTACCGGACAAGATGGTGCCTACCTGGCTGAATACCTGTTAAAGAAAGGATATATGGTACACGGTACCAAACGCAGAAGTTCTATGTTCAATACCGATCGTATTGATCACCTATATGAGGACCCCCATGTTGAACATCAGAATTTTTCCCTGCATTATGCCGATTTAACAGACTCTACCAATCTTATCCGAATAGTTCAGGAAACTCAACCTGACGAAATATATAATTTGGCTGCTATGAGCCATGTAAAGGTTTCTTTCGACACACCGGAATATACAGCCAACGCCGATGGTATTGGTACATTGCGTATTCTGGAAGCAATCAGGCTTCTTGGATTGAGTGAGAAAACCAGGTTCTACCAGGCTTCAACCAGTGAATTATATGGACTTGTTCAGGAAGTACCCCAATCTGAAAGCACTCCCTTTTATCCACGCAGTCCGTATGCTGTGGCAAAACTTTATGGGTACTGGATTACAGTAAATTACCGCGAAGCTTATAATTTGTATGCCTGCAATGGTATTTTATTCAACCACGAATCTCCGGTCAGGGGTGAAACCTTTGTTACACGTAAAATAACCCGGGCAGCAGCACGTATTGCTCTTGGACTTCAGGATAAATTATTTCTCGGAAACCTTTCTTCAAAGCGCGACTGGGGACATGCAAAAGACTATGTTAAGGCAATGTACCTTATTTTACAACAGGAAAAGCCTGAAGATTATGTTATTGCAACCGGTGTTACTACCGAAATCCGCGATTTTGTGAGATTAACATTTGCTGAACTGGGCATTGAACTGGAATTTAAAGGCAAAGGGGTTGACGAAATTGCAGTAGTGGCCTCGTGCAACAATCCTGAATTCAAACTGGAAAAAGGAAAACAGGTTCTTGCAGTTGATCCACGATATTTCAGGCCTACCGAGGTTGATTTATTAATTGGAGACCCAACCAAAGCCAAAACAAAACTGGGATGGGAACCAAAATACGATTTAAAAGCTCTGGTTAAAGATATGATCTGGTCCGATGTGAAACTCATGAAAAAAGAACAATATCTGAAAGATGGCGGTTTCAAGATTATGAATTATTATGAATAGTGATCTGTGATCTGTGATGAGTGAGCAGTGAGCAGTAATGAAATTCATAAAACCCTGGATATTCAATTATGAAATCACATCGGGACCTGGAAGTTTGGAAAATGAGTATAGATTTAGTTACAAATGTATATAAGATATCAGAAAGTTTTCCGGTTTCAGAGCAGTTCAGCTTAACAAGCCAGATAAAACGATCAGCAGTCTCAGTTCCCAGCAATATAGCTGAGGGAGCAGGCCGTAATAGTAAAGCTGAGTTTAAGCGTTTTCTTTACATATCACTTGGTTCTCTCGCTGAATTAGAAACTCAGTTGATTATTGCTGACAAGCTTAAATTTCATTCAACTGATTCAATGATCAACGATATTATAATCATAAGAAAGATGATTTTTGGTTTAATTAAATCATTAAAAACAGATCACTGATCACAGATCACTGATCACTAATCACTGATCACTAATCACTGATCACTAATAACCATTTACCATGAACAAATCAGACAAAATATACATTGCCGGCCACCTGGGTCTTGTAGGTAGTGCTCTTACCCGAAACCTTACAAAAAAAGGCTACACAAATATTATCGGTCGTAGTATCGATGAGCTGAACCTGATGGATTACAATGCTGTTGGGAAGTTTTTCGAAACCGAAAAGCCCGATTATGTTTTGCTGGCAGCGGCCAAGGTTGGAGGTATTGTTGCCAATAATACCTATCGGGGACAGTTTATATGGGAAAACCTGCAAATACAGAATAATGTTATTCACCATGCTTATCTGAGCGGGGTTAAGAAGCTTCTTTTCCTTGGAAGCAGCTGTATTTATCCCAGAGCATGTCCACAGCCTATTCTGGAAGAATATTTACTCACCGATGTTCTTGAATATACCAATGAACCTTATGCCATCGCTAAAATTGCAGGTATAAAAGTATCTGAGAGTTATAACTTACAATATGGTACGAATTTCATATCCGTGATGCCTACCAACTTGTATGGCCCTAATGATAATTACGATTTGGAGAAATCGCATGTATTACCGGCCATGATACGCAAGATGCACTTAGGTAAATGCCTGGTTAAAAACGACTGGCAGGCTGTACGTTCCGACTTTAACTGGCGGCCTGTAGAAGGTGTCAATGGTTCGGCATCGGAAGGCGAAATTATGAAAATACTGAACAAATATGGAATCGACAGTAAAAACGGAAAAGTTAGCATAACCCTTTGGGGAACGGGCTCTCCTATGCGAGAATTCCTGCATTCCGACGATATGGCCGATGCTTGTGTGTACATCATGGAAAACATCGATTTTAACGATCTGATTGAGATACGTAAAAAGACTGTAGGTGCTGAGGAAGCAAAAGAAATAAGAAATACACATATAAATATTGGTACCGGTAAAGATTTAACCATTAACGATCTTGCCCAAATTGTTAAAAAGACAGTGGGCTTCGAAGGAGAGATTATTTGGGATTCCGGTAAACCCGACGGTACAGCCCGCAAACTTCTCAATGTAGACAAACTCCATACCCTTGGCTGGAAAGAAACTATTACACTGGAAAAGGGAATAGGTATGGTATATGAGGGATACGGGAAATAGTGAATAGTGAACAGTGAATAGTGAACAGTGAATAGTGAACAGTGAATAGTGGTCAGTAGTCAGAAAGCCCCGTCCAGCAAAAGCAAACAGATACCTCCTTCAACAACGCTGGCAGGTCTGAAGACGCTGCCAGGTTGGGAAACATATTAATCAGCATCTTTCTATAAGAAAGGATTCAACAAAAAACAATTAATTTTCATTTTAGCAGAAATTCTCCCCTCCTTTAGCAAGGAGGGGGCAGGGGGAGGTTA
>JAHEEB010000193.1 GCA_024640925.1 Bacteroidota bacterium
CAATGCCTGTAAGTATCTGCTTTAGAAAATATTTAGGTTGGCTATTTTGGTATTTATACTTTAGGGGAAGCGATGAAACAGCTTCAACCAGTTTATAATCAAGAAAAGGTGATCTGATTTCGATTGAATTGCCCATTCCAAGTCGATCCGATAAGTAAAGGTAAGCCATGGTCATTATATTATCAAAAGCAAAGTCATATATGAGATCTATTTCCCTACCAAGCTTAGAATTCTTAAAATTAAAAGATAAGTTAAGACTGTTAAAACTGTTTTTAAATCCATCAAAATAAAATGAAGCTGATTCTGAAAATATTTTATAATCACCATACATCCATGGGCATACTGAACTGTCTGCAATTTTTCTGGGATATCCGGCATAAAGGATATATCTGAGATTTGAAAACAAATAGTGCAAAAAAGCTATTTTCTTCTCGGCACCTTTCCAGGGAAAGAGATTCTGATGTTTATGGTGTTTTGTTAACGAATCTGCAAGGTTATTCCAATATGGATAGCCATAAAACAATTCATCGCCCCCCATACCGCCAAGGAGAACCTTAAAACCTAAAGTTTTCACTTTTTTGTATAATGCCCATTGGGCAATTGCCGCAGAATCTGTAATTGGTTCATCAATATATTGAGTAAATTCATGAAAGCATTCATTATAATCATTCTCATTCAATTCTACCTCATGATAGGTCAGTCCAATTTCTTTGGCAAATTTTCTGGCGGCATCACGTTCATCACAATCATGATTTCCTTTATAACCTGCAGTAATAGTATGCACTTCCCGTCCGGTTTCTTTTGCCAGGGCTGCTATAGCGCTTGAATCAATACCTCCGCTAAGCATAACGGCAATTGGCACATCACTTCGCAAGTTTATATTAACTGCTTCACGCATTAAATTGAGAATACAAGCCTTTGAATCATTATATGTACCAGAGAAGGTTGGGTTAGTATTTCTTTTCCAATAACGGTATTTTAGCAATCCCTTATTGTCAAATAATATATACTGTCCTGGTTCAATTTTTTTAATTTGTTCTATAAATGTGTCACATTGACTAGTTGGGGCAGTATATCTTATTGGAGCAGCCAGTTGTTCAAGATTGATTTGTGGATGTTCTAAATAATATTTCAGAATCGATTTAAGTTCGGAGCAAACGACAAAACCACCTCCAGCAATTTGAGCATAATAAAGGATTTTTTCACCAATGCGATCTCGGGCAACAAAAAGCTGTTGCTTTTTTTTATCCCACAAGCAAAAAGCAAATTGTCCACGTAGCTTTTCAAGACAATTAACTCCAAAATCTTCATATAAATGCAAAATAGTTTCACTATCTGAACCCGACGAAAAAAAGTGCCCTTTTAGTTTCAGTTCATTCTGTAATTCAATATAATTGTATATTTCTCCGTTGCAAATAAGGACCAATGATTTATCTTCATTAAACAGAGGCTGGTGTCCTGTTTCAACATCAATAATAGAAAGGCGTGTTTGTGCCATACCACAATTTGTGTCGTTCCAAGTACCATTGTCATCTGGTCCTCGATAGACCATTTCCTTGTTCATGGCCACAAGCTTTGCTTTATCGTTGTCACTGATTTGTGTAAATCTAAATATGGCTGATATTCCACACATCTGAATAAATGGTTAGTTTTAGGTTACTCTGTAATTAACTCTTCAATTACCTGGTAAATAGCTTCGGTATTTTGTGCTGAGGAAAATTTTACAAGGGCATATTCCTGTGCTTTAGTCCCCATTTGCTCCAATAATAGCGGATTTTTCACAAAAGTTTCAATTTTGTTGGCGAGAAACATAAAATTACCCAGTGGGTAAATTTCACCATTTAAGCCTTGCTCTATAAGCTCAGTATTTGCCCCTGAATTACTTACAATTACAGGCATCCGGTTAATCATATATTCTATTGTTACACGTCCGAAACCTTCGTCACAGGCACTAACCAAACCCAGATTCATCCCCTGCAATAGATTGTATACATTATCAATGTGACCATGAAAAACAACATAATTTTTCAGTCCTTTCTCCTCTATGAATCTTTCCAACAAATGAAAATAATCGTCACGCTTGCCACCAATCAGGTGCAAGCGAACATTATCAATTCTTTTTGTGTTTATAATTAAATCGAGGGCTTTAAGAGCTTCCATCTGATTTTTTTGATTACTCAAAATACCCAAAATGCATAAATTTAAATGTATGTTGTAGCTGTTTAGCTTTCTTAATGGAAAAGAGGGTTCAATTCCGTTATAAATCATTATAACTTTATCAGGGGGAAGCAAATGTGAATACCATTTTTTTAAGTATTCTGAAATTACAACGTACCTGTCGGCTCCTTGCTTTAGAATATATTTCGAAGCCATATTTCCAAGACTGAATTTAAACCCATATGCTGTAAGTGTTTCTCTAATATACCATAAATGCCTGCAATTTAACCGCCGACTAATTTGAATTCCTATATTTATAGTAATTGAATTTGAATAAACCAAATCGATATGGATGCCTTCGAGTTTTTGTATTATTTTATTTACTCTTGAAAAATTCCGGATTTGTTTAAGAATGTTGTGGGTCCTTTGTTTTAGACCTTTTCCTTCGAATACCCACCAATAAAAGGGAGAAACAATATATCTGATATGATTCTTAACCAGAAAATCGCAGATTGAACCATCCATACGGAGTAATACAACCGGATTTATATTGTAATTATCTCTCAATTCAAGAATTAACCTACACATCGATTTATTGGCACCGTACATTCCTTGGTAATGTGTCACAAATAATATTGTTGAGTTTTTGACCTTGTTCATGAGGGTTGTTTCCTATATAGTCTTTTAACCTTATTTGACCAACGAGCAAAATTATAGACTAGCTTCAGAAAGCCATAAATTGTTTTTTTCGATTTTACCCAGTATAATATTTTCATTCCTTCTTTTTCTAATTTCCATTTTTCATAGTCAGGAATAAACTTTTCTAGCAAGGGATTATTGTATATTTTTTGTATCTCAGCTTTAAAATTCTGTTCTGTATTGTTTAAGCTTGAAATACCTTCGAGATTGTAATTTGTGACAATTACAGGAATACTTATTGTTGAGGCATTATTAAAAATAATGGCACGTAACCAAAACTCAATATCGCCATTATATCTAAAATTTTGAAGGTACATGCCTGTTTTCTGGAATAAGCTTTTTCGAATAAAGGTGGATTGGTGGTTAATACCAGTAAAATATAAATATCCAAAAGTAATATTATGTTCAGGGATTAAAGTATGAACAATTTTTTCTTTCTGAAGAATGTTGCACCCGCAAAGAATAATATCAGCAGAATAGGTCTCTTCGAAAACTTTTTCCAGGACATTATCTCCAGTAAGGTAATCGCCTGAATTAAGAAACAATAAAAAGGTTCCTTTGGCATGTATTATTCCCTTGTTCATAGCCTCATAAACACCTGAATCGGCTTCGCTTATCCAAAAAGATAATTTATCTGAATTTTCTTTAATGAGTTCATAACTTCCGTCAGTCGAGGCGCCGTCGATAATAATGTATTCGAAATCTGTGAAAGTTTGTCTAAAAACGCTGGTGAATGTTTTCTTTAGGCCAGTATGATTGTTAAGGTTAATGGTTATTATGGTAATGAGATTGGCCATCTATCAAAAAGAATACTAATTAGTATTTAAAAAAATTATAAATCAAATCTATTATATAATTTTGATCTGTTTCCGAAAGTTCATAAAACATTGGTAACCTGAGCAAACAGTCGGAATATCGCTTACAATTTATAAGTTGCCTTCCATCATGTTTATTTTTGTAAAAACTGCTTTCATGCAAGCTTTGATAATGAAACACAGCCAGTACATTATTATCTTTTAAAAATTCAATAAGCGTATTCCTTTCTTCTATTGTGTTTAGGATAATATAAAAATTATGAGCATTATTTGTGGCATACTGAGGTAAATCGAATATAGTAAAACACCCCTTTTCTGCAAGTTTCTTTAATCTAAAATAATATTGGTTCCAGATTTGTTGTCTTCTATGCTGGATAATATTTAAATTTTCGATTTGTGCCCATAAAAAGGCAGCAATAATCTCTGAGGGTAAAAATGAGCTTCCAATATCTACCCAACCATATTTATCAATTTCACCCCTAAAAAATTCTGCTCTGTTTGTACCTTTTTCCCAGATTATTTCTGCTCTGTTATTAAACCTTTTGTCGTTTATTGTAAGCATACCTCCTTCACCAGCAATAATATTTTTAGTTTCGTGAAAGGAAAAAGCTGCAAAATGACCTATGGAACCTAACGCTTTACCCTTATAAAATGAGTGAATGGAATGTGCCGCGTCTTCAATAACCAATAAATTATGTTTTTCTGCAATAAACATAATTTTATCCATGTCGCATGCCACTCCACCATAATGAACAGGGACAATTGCTTTTGTTTTTTCAGTAATCAACGCTTCTATACTGCTTTCATCAATATTTGGTGAATTGTTTTTACTATCGGCAAAAACTATTTTTGCACCTTGTCGAACAAAAGCCAATGCTGTTGAAACAAAAGTAAAGCTGGGAACAATAACTTCATCTCCCGATTTGATATCACACAGTATTGCTGCCATTTCTAAAGCATCCGTACAGCTTGTGGTTAATAGTACTTTTTCAAAACCATAGGTATCTTCAAAATATTTTTGGCACTTTTGGGTATAAATACCGTTTCCTGAAATTTTACCGGAATATACTGCTTGATAAATGTAATGGGCTTCTTTGCCAGTAAGGTATGGTTTATTAAATGGAATCATTTTATAAAGAAATTAATATAAAATATATAAAATATATAAATAATTCAAAATTCAATTTCAAACGGCCCAATAATGATAAATGTTTGTAACTGATTTCTTAGTAAATCCATTTGCCTCATAAAAATGACATGCTTTCCTATTTTGCATTTGAGTTGCAACTTCTACATAAAAAATCCCGGCATTAAAAAGATAATTATTAACTGCATTAATAAGATTTGTTCCAACTCCCTTCCTTTGTATCTTTTCTGATACAGAGATTAATTTTATAATACCTTTATTATCAGCGATTTTAAGAGTTGCAAACCCAACTATATCCTCTATATAAGTATATATAAAAACCAAATCTGCAAGTCTTCCACTAATTGATCCAATTATCCATTCTTTATATAATCTATAAAAAGAATCCGCAGAAAAAGTTTTATCTTTTTTAAATCTTGAGTATTCACCACCCAGATAAGCTAGTTCCAATAATACGGATTGTTGTTCATTACCCTTAAAAATATCAACATTGGTACAATTTGTATTTATTAGTTTATCTTTAAAATAAAGAATTTTTCTATCTACTAGCTTAAAGTTAAGGTAATTGATATAATAATTCTCCGGGCAAAACAGGTAAATTAATCCATATTCCTCATTAACTTTTTCTTTTGTTAATTTTATCACTTTATCCTTTAAATCTGATGAGCAAACATCTATTCTGCCAATCTTGATATTAAAGAAATTTGAATCCCAATCTAAATACGTAAATGTCATGAAATAATTAAAAAAATTAATGAACAACCGCTAAATTATTTGCTGAAGTTATATGCTAAGATTTTTTATAAGAGAAAATTCTGAGAACAATTCAACAGCCGATTTCCTTGCATTTTTATTCAATATAACACTCTCTTTATTATTTAATAACAAAATCTTTTCAATAGAACAAGAAAGCTCATATGAGTCTTTTATATTTGCTTTATACCCATTATAGCCATCTATTATAATACTATCATCAAATAAGAACCCCATTTTAAAACCAACAACAGGTGTTCCACAAGCTAGTGATTCAGCTACCATCATGGGTCCGGCATCTTCAATAGAAGGACACACAAATAGATCACCAGCTTGGTATAATAATGAAAGTAATCTATAATCTTTTATGTATTCAAATAAAAACTTTTTAAACTTAATCGAATTCATTAAGTTATCCTCAGTATCTAATTTGCCTGCAAATACGACACAAGTATTATCTCTAATATTGTTATCCAAACGAGTCCATAATATCTCGAGAGCTTTCAGTAAATACTCACTTCCTTTTCTTCTATCTGTTAAATAGTTTGAACCTGCAAAAATCACTTTAAAATTTGCATCAATATTAAAGATCCTTTTAGCAATATCTCGGTTAACATCAGTAAATAATGTTAAATCAAGTGGTATATTAAAAATTACCTTTTCTCTATCTTTGTAAAGATTAGATAAATGGGCATTATGCAAGGACCACCCCTTTGTTACTAATAACTCTATTCCACCCATATTAATATTTTTGGTTTTAATTTCTAAATTTGTCAAAGAAAAATTCTTAAACTTTTTATTTATAATTGCCGGACAGTTGCTACAGTTTCCTTTAAAACCTTCACAATCCCATATTACATGGCAACCTCCTGTAAGCAAACTAATATCATACATTACCTGATATATTCTTGCTCCTGTGTAGATTCGAAGTCCTCTTAAAATATTAGTGTTTATAAAGCCATAAGTTAACCCTGAAAAAATATAATCCGGGGTAAACGAAACATTACTTAAAATTTTTTCTACTGAAACATGGTTTACTGATTCATCTTCGTCCGGAAAAAAAGCATATTCCGGTTTTGTTTCAAAAACTTGTGTTTTAATATTCAATAATCTTTTCAACTTATTTATTATTCGCAGATAATAAGTTTTGTTTCTTTTTTGAGGTGGTAAAACATGAATAAATTTTTCTCCTGTTGTTTTATATCGAACAAGCATTTCTACCTGAAATCCTGTTTTAATAAGAGCTTTCGCCATTCTATATGTCAATTCACTAGCCCCTCCATTCGTATCCCAAGTTGAAAAAAAAAGTACTTTTTTTACTGAAACTCCATTAGGATCATTTCCCATATTATTTTATTTATTTTAAAAATTTTAAAATTCTAAAGCACTATCGCATATTTATTTTTTTGGATTCATTTAGATTCTTTTTATTTACCTTGGTTTTCAAAAAGATTAATTGAAATAATTGTAATAGAAGGTCAAATATGACATTTATTTTATAGGATTATTTTTCCCAATTAATTATTGATGATATTATACCATTCTCTGAATCTGCTAAAACATTTACTCTCACATCCATAATATCAAATGACAAGCAATTATTTAATATTTCAAATACTTTTTTGTTATAAATATCCAGTGCAATACTTATCCAATATTTACCTGGTAATAATTCCGTGGTATCTAATTTACCAACAAAAATTTGTTCTTTTTTATTAAAACTAAACCTAT
>JAHEEB010000906.1 GCA_024640925.1 Bacteroidota bacterium
CTTAACTTTACAGTAACTTCGAAAGAAAAAATTGCCCTGGTCGGATTAAATGGTGCCGGAAAGTCTACTATTATTAAGCTTATTCTTCGGTATTACGACCCCACCGAAGGCCAGATATTAATTGATGGCATCGATTACAGAAAGTATAATCTATCGAGCATGAGAAAGATATTTAGTGTGGTCTTCCAGGATTTCTCGACGTATGCTTTTACAGCTCGTGAAAACATTGGGTTTTCTGATTACGAAAAAATAAATGATGAAGACCGTATTAAAAACGCGGCTGAGTTGAGTAGTGCACAGGAATTTATTAAAAAGTGGGAAAAGGGGTTCGATACATACCTTACAAAACAATTTGAGATTGACGGGCACGAATTATCTGGTGGAGAGTGGCAGAAAATGGCATTGGCAAGAGCATTTTTCCGCGATGCCCCCATAATGATTCTTGATGAACCCAGTTCCAACCTGGATCCGGAAGCTGAGCATAAAGTATTCAAACACTTTGCCGACCTTTGTGAAGGCAAAGGAGCAATATTTATTTCTCATCGCTTATCGAGTATTGTAATGACTGACAGAATTCTTGTTTTGGAAAAAGGTAAAATAATCGAATCGGGCTCCCATAATCAATTAATGAACAGTAATGGAAGATATGCCTATTTGTTTAATCTTCAGGCTGAAAAATATAAGATTGTACAGTAAAAGCAACTGGAGTTTTTAATAAACTTCGCCCCATTTTGAAGAATAACTCTACAAAAGTTATTGGAACTACATTGATAGAAGTTAAAGAGAGAAACCTGCACAAAGTTTTTAACCAAAAGCTTAGTTTTTTGTTATATCTATTTTGATGGCTAATTTTGCAGGATGGAAATCACGAATAAAAATTCACACCGTTTGCCTCGCTGGATGAAAGTCCCTTTGCCGAAGGGAGAGGATTATTCGAGGGTTAAAAACCTATTACATCAGCATAAACTCAACACTATTTGTGTGAGTGGAAATTGTCCGAATAAAGGCGAATGCTGGAATGCGGGAACGGCAACTTTTATGATACTTGGTGAAAAGTGCACACGAAACTGTAAATTTTGTCAGGTTTATACCCTAAAGCCTGATGCTGTGGATTTGGATGAACCATTGCGACTGGTAAATACCATTAAACTGCTCAATTTGAAGCATGCTGTTATTACCAGTGTCTGTCGTGATGAACTAACCGATGGAGGTGCTTCGTTCTGGGCCGAATGTATTCGCAAAGTAAAAGAGATGAATCCGCAAACGACCATGGAGGTCTTAATCCCGGATTTTCGCAGAGGATACTCAGCATTGGATTTGATAATTAAAGAAAAACCAGAGGTCATCTCCCACAATCTGGAGACTGTAAAACGACTTACCTCCGAGATACGCTCTTTAGCACAATACGAAACCAGTTTAGAATTACTTCAATACATAGCAAAATCACCCTTGATTGCTAAAACAGGAATTATGCTGGGTATGGGCGAAACAACTGCCGAAGTATTGGAAACTATGCGCGATGCGCTAAATGCAGGTGTAAAAGTATTTACACTTGGTCAGTATTTGCGGCCATCGGAAGAACATTACCCGGTGAAGGAATACATTCAGCCCGAAGTTTTTAATATGTTAAAAAACGAAGGATTTAAAATGGGCTTCCGCTATGTCGAAAGCGGTCCCCAGGTGCGCTCTTCATATCACGCGGAACTGCATGTACATGCTTAAACAATCAGATTTATGGACTATCGTGTAAGTTATATCGATTTGGGAATCAAGGAATACAAGGAGGCATGGGATATTCAGGAGAACTACCAGTCTGATATTATTTCGGCTAAGGCTAACAAGAAAGTAGTTGATGGCAGGCTTATATTCTGTGAGCATTATCATGTTTACACTCTTGGCAAAAGCGGCCAACAGAACAACCTGCTGATTAACGATGATTTTTTGAAAAAAATCAAGGCTACTTATTATCAGAGTAATCGTGGTGGAGATATCACATATCATGGGCCGGGACAAATTGTCGGGTACCCAATATTCGATCTGGAAGCGCTTCATATGGGTGTTAAAGAATACATTTTTAAAATCGAACAAGCAATTATTACTACTCTTAGAGAATACTCCATAGAGAGTACTATTCTCGAAGGAGCAACTGGTGTTTGGCTCGATGTGGGCACAAACAAAGTCAGAAAGATTTGTGCGATTGGGGTGAGGGTTAGTAAGTCTGTTACAATGCATGGTTTTGCATTGAATGTGAATACCGATCTTGGGTATTTTAACTATATTAACCCATGCGGATTTGTCGACAAAGGGGTTACTTCGATGGAAAAGGAATTAGGCTATAAGCTTAATTTCGAAGAAGTGAAACATAAGCTTAAGTTCAATATAGCCAAGATTTTTAACTTGGATTTATAAAGGCGGAAAATATCTATCAACCTGATAATCTTATGAGGTTAACAATAAATCCTTAGAATGAATAAAAATTATTAGGGTTGGGTATATTTTTATACTTTTGTGACGAATAATGTTTTGTGTGTCATTCGTTATCCGGATTGCTACAAATACTTATAAATCAAAAGAAAAGGAAGACAGGAACTTGCTGATGGATAAATATTGGAGGATAAAAGAAAGAAGCAACCAGGAAGTGATTGACCGACTTTCTAAAGAAATTAATGTCAATCCGGTTCTGGCA
>JAHEEB010000006.1:0-6064 GCA_024640925.1 Bacteroidota bacterium
GCAGCCGGACTGGTATTAAACAGGTTTGTTCCTCACACTTCAGCATTAATGAACAGAATCGTTTTTGTTGGAAATTCTCTTTTCATTCCTGTTTTCCTGATCAGTATAGGAATGATTGTCGATCTTACCGTTTTTACAAAAGGTCCACGAGCATTAATTGTTGCATTTGTATTGATTGCAGTTGCTTTATTAAGCAAATGGGGTGCAGCCTTTATTTCCTCTCTGATATTAAGATATTCAAGGCAACAGCGTAATCTGATTTTTGGGTTAAGTGGTGCACATGCTGCTGCTGCACTCGCCGTTATATCAATTGGCTATCAAATGGGAATAATAGATGAAAATATATTTAATGGTACAATTGTTATTATCCTTGTTTCTTGTCTTGTTGCAACATTTGTTACCGAAAGGGCATCTAAAATGATTGTTCTGGAAAATGAGCACCATAAACACGAAAGTACTGAAAATAAAGAAAATATTATTGTGTTGATTTCTAATCCAAAAACAATGACAAGGTTGATGGATTTAGCATTGTTAATGAAATCAAAAGATAATCCGGGCCCTATTTATGGATTATCTGTTGTTGAAGATGATGAGCAAGCAACCAGGAAACTGGAAGAATCGCAAAAAACCCTTGAGCAAACCATAGAGCATGCTATTGGCTCAGATCAGAAAGTTGAAGTAATAGCAACTATTGATCATAATATTTCGAGTGGTATAATTCGTCTTTCAAAGCAAGTTGATGCTACAGATATAATAATGGGAAGCTATGGTAGGGCTAATGTTGTTGATTTCTTTTTCGGAAGAAACATTCAGCAAATATTAGTATCAACCCAGCAAAACATAATCATGTTTAATCCTACATTGCCCATTAACGTTTTAAAAAAAATTCATATTATTTTCCCTCAACATTCAGAAAAAGAACCAGGTTATAAAAGCTGGATGAGTAAAATAGTATTATTGTCGGAATCGCTTAACCTGAAAATGTTTTTTTATTCAAATACAGATTCTCTGGACCAGGTAAAAGATCATCCTTCGATAAAAACAAAAACCCGGAATCACATTAAATATAATAGCATTGAGGATTGGCGACATTTTATTAAATTAACCAGAACATTCGATAAAGACGATTTAATTGTGGTTATTGCACCTCGAAAAGGAAGTGTTTCTTACTTCCCTGGTATAGAGACTATTATTGGTAAGCTTGCAAAATTCTTTTCCAGAAATTCCTACATTATTTTTTATCCTGCTATTAAAAAGAAAGAATAAATAGGTTATAATAACCTATTCAGAATAGTAAATTCTTTTTATTATTAGTTACTTCAATCGCATTAAAATATTGTCGACTCAATTAGATAGTTTGTCTATTTCTTTTGTTTATAGAATTTATAGAAATTATCTTTAGTAGAGAAGTTTCATATAAAGGTAACTTCTGTGATTTCTACTTTGTCTTCGATATGAAAATAGATAAAATTATATCTAAACTTAACTTTAAAAAAATTGGGATACACTGTCTGATTTGGCTTGTGTTAGTATTTCTTAACTTTCTTGTTGCCAAAAACTTCAGGTTCAATTTTAATATCTTTTTTTTCGTTTGGCTATGGGTAATTTATATACTCCTTTTCTATATTAATTACCTTGTTCTTATGCCATACTTTTTCTTTAAGCGCAGGTTTGTATTATATTCAATATTTGCTATTACTCTGTTAGTCGATGTATATTATATAAAAAATCGTCTTGAATTGGAGCAGTTCAAAGAGGATTTTGAAAATATTGATTCACGGTTACCACCGCCTCAAGATGTATTGGTTCCCTTCGATTCAACTAAGGTAAATATTGATAATCCTGACGAACTAATGTCTTTATATGGTACACCACCACCTGAAGATAGGCAAAGACCAGAACCATTCAGAAAAAGGCTGCCCTGGGGAATTAATTTTATTTCTCTTTATAGTTTATTGTTAATATATACTGTAAGTATCTCTGTAAAGTTAGTACAGAGGTGGCAGGAGGACGAAAGACGGAAATCGGAAATAGAAAAAGAAAAAATTGCTACTGAGTTAAACTTTCTGAAACAACAAATTAATCCACATTTTCTTTTTAATTCGCTCAATAGTATCTATTCGTTATCTATCAGCAAATCGGAAAAAGTAACCAATTCAATTCTTAAATTATCATCCTTATTGCGATACATGTTATATGATTCCGATAATAAACCGGTATCATTAAAAGATGAGCTTTCTACAATTACAGATTATATCGAACTTCAAAAACTCAGGTTAACAGAAAAAGTTTCTTTAAAATACAAGATTATTGGCGATCCGGAGCAATTCAGGATTGAACCATTCATTTTGATTCCTTTGATCGAGAATGCTTTTAAATATGGGGTTGATAGTGTTAATGAATCGTTTATCAATATAATGGTTACTATTTATCATAATAAACTCGATCTCGTTATAAAAAATAAAATAGTCCTTAAAACCATTGAGAATAAAAAATCAGAATCGGGTATTGGACTAAAAAATATTCAACGCAGACTAGATCTTTTATATTCCGGTGATTATAATTTTGTTGCAGAAGCAAAAGATGATGTATTTTTGGTACATCTGGAAATAAAACATAAAGTATGAATTGCATTGCAATTGATGATGAACCACTGGCCATTAATGTTATAAAGGATTTTTGCAACAAGATCGACTATATAAATCTGCTGGCAACCTTTAACAGTGCTGTCGAAGCTGTTAAGCTGCTTAACCAGTCTACAGTCGACCTTATTTTTCTTGACATTCAGATGCCACATATTTCGGGACTTGAGTTTATTAAATCGCTGCCTAATCCGCCGCTTGTTATTTTTACAACTGCATTTTCCGAACATGCATTACAGGGATTTGAGCTAAATGCTATAGATTACCTTGTAAAACCTATTCCATTTGACCGTTTTTTTAAGGCTATTAATAAAGCATATGAGTTATATAATTTAAGGAAAAAGAGCCAGGAAACTATAATTATTCCCGAAAATATAGTTGAGCAACCTGCTGATTATATAATGATTAAAGTAGAATACTCTACCGTAAAGGTGGAATTTAAGGATATATTGTATATCGAAGGGTTAAAGGATTATGTGAAAATCTATGCTGGACCTAGACCTATGCTTACTAAAAGTACAATGAAAAATATCGAGGAGAAACTTCCTTCCAATAAGTTTATTCGAATTCATAAATCCTTCATTGTTTCTATTTCCAACATTCAGGTTATTGAAAATAACAGGGTGGTAATGGGAGAGAAAAGGCTTCCTATTGGGGAGCAATATAAAGAAGCATTTTATAATTTGCTGAATAAAAACAGGTTATAGCCTAATGAAGTCTGGAGTACTTAAAGTGGAGGAGTACTTAAGTTGGTTTCAATGTCAGTCTTCAATTTACACAATTAATAAAAGAAGTGATTAAAGTACTTAAAGTGATTTTCATCCTTCAATCTACACATTAATCATATTTAGGTTTCTGGAACCAAATATCCTGTAAAGAGAAATTAACATTCAACTGTATGAAGTTCTCCTGAAACAATCCATTCCCTTTTGTACCAAGGTTTCCTGCCTCAATGCCTACATTAATCATACTTAGTTTCCTTTCGAGCGGAATACCAACCCCAAGTGTGATGGATTGTGAGTTTATAGGTGTGTTTTTAATTATCAGGTAAGTTTTTTCAACGGAAGCCCCAAGCCGATAGTTAAGTCTTTCAAAACCAATTGCACTACGTGAATTTTTGCCAGGCATATACTCGATTCCCATTGAAAGTCGTTCGCTATCGCGGGTTTTTATTGCAGTATTTACAAATGAAGCTTGTGACCAGTTTTTGCGTTCATAATCAAACGCAATAGTTAGTTTATCCTTAAAGCAAGTACTGATCCCAAATCCTAGTTGTTCGGGTATGAGATAGTTATCTTTTTCTTGTAAACGTATATCTGTTGTATCATTGGTAGAACCAAACTTGACCTCTGTATCTGAATTCAAGTTCTGCATGTTACCATAAATAATTCCAATTCCGGTTTTCCAATTTTTAATTTTGAAAAAATACTGAAGTCCATAATCTAATTTAAGTGCACTTACATTAGTAGTCTTTTTTAAGGTATAAGATCCGTATTCATTATCGAGTGTTGCTGATTCTGATTGGACAAAGGAACCAAATACAAAGGAAGAATGAATACCCAGCGAGAAATTAGGAAATATTCGAAATGAATTACCAAGATAAGCCTGGTTAATACTGCCACTGCCTGTAAAAGCTTTTTCGTATTTACTATATGTTCCATCAATCACATCAGTTATTGATACTGAGTAACCCATTGAACTATATGGTAAAATACCACCACTAATAGCCCACCATGGCATGGCTCTGAAACCAAATGCTATATAAGAAAGGTTTCCGTCCCATTTATCCTGAAAATATCTGGAAGTCTGGTAAGTTGAATATTTACCAAAGAGTCCAATCTCAAAAATGAAAGACAAACTATCGATGCCGCTATATGATGCCGGATTAATTCTGTTTAGGTACTGATCAGAACGCAAAGCAAAACCAGTGCCACCCATAGATTCATTTACACAAAACCCGTTGTTTTCAATACGACCAGCGCCGAAGATAGTATATGGCGAATTGCTTGTTTGTGCAGTCAACGAAAATAACAAAGTGGAAAATATGAATATTATAAGGATTATTTTTTTCATTAGCATTAAATTGAACTATTTAATAATTCACATAATAAATTTTAAGTTTTGGAGATGGAGATTTAGCTCCAACATCTAACCTCTCAAATGTGGTTGAATATTTTGTTGATGGTAAACTAAGCAACAGTCCATGATCCATATCGAAATAACCATCAGAGAATTCCGAAATGAAAAAACTGGTCAGATTAAATGTATAGGAAGTGTTTTCGTTATAATCATCCAGGTAAAAATCAGCAACTTGTGTGTAATTTCCATCAGAAGTTAAAATAGCATCTCCAAACCTATTGTATTTGTCCGTGTTGTACAAAACTATTTCTTCTGGTAAATTTTTTTCATATTTAAAATTTTCTTCAGGATAAAGAATAAGTTCAGTTCTAAGTATTGAACCTCTTTGAGAATTAAGTAACTCCTGCATCCAGGGGAATTTAATTTTAACCAATAATCCTCCTCCTCCAAACAAATAGGATTTGTTACCAGTCTCTGATGAAGAGATATCGTACCTTTGGCGGGTAAAATTCGCAAGTCCAGTTTCAGAAAAATCGTGAATAATTCGGTTAAATTGCAGATTATTATTGGTTATCGGAAATTCTATCTCCAAATCCTCTTCAGAATCATCATTGTATCTGTTGATATACATAACCAATGACAAATCAGCTTCTTTGGCAGTAAAACTAAGAATTGTATTATTGGAAACCGTATCCGGGATCAAAACGATGCCATTAAAATAATCAATAAAATAATCGTTGCTTGACATTATTTGATCAATGTCATCATTATTATCTTCATTCTTTAATTTATCGAAAAAGTCTTTTCCTAATAGATCATCTATAGGAATTTCAAGAGTATTATCCCCTTTTGGGTAAGGGGTAAAGCTAAAAGTAGCGAGAGGAGTTTCGTCATAACTTAAATAAGAAGTATTGTATAAATACTCAACGTCATCTTCAGGCTGTTGAGTAATTCTATGAACAGAAAATTTAAATACCTGGTTGGTATCACCATAACTATAACCCGAATAACTAAGTCTGAGTGTTAAGGAATCATATACATCCTCATCATAAAGGGTAGTACTTTCAGGCAAGCCGATTTGGAAATACGAGGAACAGGATATTTTTCCTACATTATTATCTTTAAAATATCCAACCAGCAAAATACTGTCGCTGCTTGTTGGAAATGAATCCAGAACAACAGTTGAGAGACTAACAGTAAATGTGTCAATTAAAACAACATTTGTCTGTGATTCAAGAAAATTACTTCCAATGTTAAAATCATCATCTTCTTTACATGCTTGAAAAACAAAGAAAGAGACAAATAACAATATACTTGCTAAAAATACATTTCGGTATTTTCTA
>JAHEEB010000006.1:6074-6819 GCA_024640925.1 Bacteroidota bacterium
CGAGGCCTTCATTTTATATCTGAAAAATTTCCCAAAAAAAAGCGTTTTAATTGTGTTTTAAAAGAAAAAATGTACAAAAGATTAACTTTAGTAGACATATTTTTGAAGATATTTTGCTATCAGTCTGAATATCAGATTTTAATAATTTTATCAATTACAAAATATTGAGAAAGTCGATTAAAAATGGCAGTTGGTCGATAAACAGAGGCTTTATATCTATTTGTCTTTACTGCCTAATCAATGAAATCTATGTTTGTATATATTTTATCTGTATAATTATGAAAATGAAATTTATTGAAATATTAAAAATTGGTTTAGTTGCATCACTTCCTTTTTGGATTGTTTCATGTGACGATGATGATGAAGAAGATTTGGTTGGTAACTGGGTCTTACTATCACCATTTGATGATTATGCACGTTCAGAGGCTGTCTCTTTTTCTATTGGTGAACTCGGTTATGTTGGTACAGGTTATAATGGTGAAGATACATTATCTGATTTCTGGTCTTATGATCCGAAAGCCAACACTTGGACTCAAATGGCCAGATTTAGAGGAGTTGGAAGAAGGAATGCTGTTGGGTTTAGTACAGATACAAAAGGTTATTTAGGCACCGGTTATGATGGAAGAAATGAGTTAAATGATTTTTGGGAATATGATCCTGTAGCAAACGAATGGAATCAAATAGCTGATTTTGGTGGTTCGGCAAGGCATAGTGCTGTGGCCTTTTCAATTAATAATAAAGGCTA
>JAHEEB010000006.1:6829-17642 GCA_024640925.1 Bacteroidota bacterium
TGGATATGATGGGATGTATTTGAAAGATATATGGCAATACGATCCTGATAATGGTACATGGACAAAGAAAAACAGCTTTGCTGGTTATAAAAGAAAGGATGCTGTTGCGTTTGTTCTTGGAGGGAAAGGTTATATATGTACGGGAATAAGCAGTGGTTCTCCAACTTATCCAAACGATTTATATGAGTATGATCCAACAGCTGACTCATGGACCAGAAAGAATTATATTTCTGCTTATACGGATGAATCTTTTGATGATGATTATGATAATATAGTTGGTACAGGTAAAGTTGTTTTTACAATGGGATATAGGGCATTTCTTGTTGGTGGAGGTTCAGGAACAGTTGATAATACTGTATGGGAATATGATCAGACTACCGATTTATGGGTGGAAAAAGCACCACTGGAAGCTGCAAGTCCAAGAACCGAAGCTGTTGCTTTTACTGTTAATGATGTAGGTTATGTAACTATGGGCAGAAGCAGCAGTCTATATCTGGATGATATCTGGTCTTTTGAACCAGATGAAGAATACGAGGAACATGACTAAGAAAATATTTATAATATCTTCTATTGCTTTATTGATTGGCATTGGTGTTTTTTCTTTTTTCAGATTTAACGAAAAAGATTATACTATAAAGGTTTACCAGGTTGAAAATGGATGGGGGTATGATATACTTTTAAACAAAAAAGCTTTGATTCATCAGGAAATTATCCCCGCAATTGCAGGTCAGCAAGCATTTCCTAATAAGAAAAGCGCTAAAGCTGCTGCCAGTCTGGTGGTTGAAAAGTTAGAAAAAAATAAAATTCCTGGCTTAAGCGCAGAAGAGGTCGGTGAAATTTTAGAAAAATATAGATAAACAAAAAGAGGCTGTCCAAAAGGCAGCCTTTTTTTATGAGCTTTACGAATTTCGTAAGGCTTTTTTTTAATTTGTTTTATTTGATTTGTAAAGTTTTTTTGAACACCAATAAATAAGTGCAATAAGTATTCCCATACAAACAAATACAGATGTTGCTATCATTGGCTTCACAAACAGCTCCCGGCCAAAAGGCTTAATATTAATTCTTAAAATATTTGGAAGGGATGTTCCCATAATAGCAAATAAAATAATGGAAATATGAATAGAAAAAAATAAAAATTGTTTAGCTATCTTATGATTCTTTTCCGAGTTTTGATTTGTCAAACCCAGAATTAGATACGAGATATATAAAATCCATGTTAAAATGTGTGAAGCAGGCCAGAATGTTAAACTATATATTGGATCCATTTGAAATCCTTTTTGTGTACCTGAAATACGTAAAAATTGCTCCCAGCCAATATATGTATGTGAACTAGTTAGATAATGTTCTGGTACTACTAATCCTTTATTTACCAAGGGTTCAATATATTGACTAATCCATAGTCCCAGTTGGTTGGTTACCAAAACATTTTGCCTAATCTGAATGTCAATACTGAACGAAATGAGTGCACAGATTCCTATTAACATATAAAATAGGTCCCATTCTATTATATCCTTGATACCATCTAATCTTTTTTTAAATACGGAGTATCCTAAAACACTCAATATAGCCCCGATTATTAGAAATTTGATATGAAACCAACTATTGCTACGATCATTTCTCGATGATATTTCATCTACAGCTTTCTTATACCCAATTAATATAATTTCCCTTCTCAAACTTTGGTCATTTTGTTTAATCAAAGATGTATCTATTTTATATTGTGTACATAAGGTATCTGTAAAAATTACTTTTTTAATTTCAGGGCTTAATGACATTGGGGGACACCAAAATATAGCAATTAGAAGAATAGATATGGATAAAAAAGAAAGATAACGTAATAATCTATTCCAGATAATTCTTTTATTTGAAGGGTTTCTTGCCATATTTTGGTTCAACTTATTATCTGGTCGAAGCTTAAACCGCTTGTGCCTTCTCCTCTACCAGCTGTTTTCCGGATACCTAACCAGTTAAAAACCTTTCCTCCATACCATCTTGTACGTTGAAATGCCTGGCTAACTTTAATACCAGCTCTGGGCACTTCTTCTTCATGTATATAATAAGCTTTGGCTGGTATTTTATCTAGTCCTTCACGAAGCAAAATACTTCGGGGCCTCACTCTTTCTGGTGCCAGAGTATCGCCTTTTATAATTCTTGGCATAGCTGCCCTTTGCAACTGTATCTCTCTATTGTCGCCTTCTTTATGAACGGGTATAAACGGTATCCAGTTTTCCGGAACGCTATTCATTATCTGATACCTGATGCTGGCTATAGCTTCTTCGGTTGATTCAGATTCTACAGGAACCGGAATTAATCTTTTGTAAAATGCGTAGAGTTCCCTTGCTGCTTCTGCTGCTTTGCTTCTTCTACCCGAGGGGAGTGTTATATCAGTTTCAATTGCCCAAACCATGTTTGCAATCTCATCGCGAATCATTATGAATTGTTCTAAAGCAGGACCTTCCTGTATTTTAGGTACTGTTGGCAATAGGATAAGGCTATTATCGGCCTGTTTTATATCTTTTCCCTTTCTATTTATAGTGAACATTGTCCATCGTTGCCAGTCATCATCTTTTCCTTTGCCTGTTGGTTCAACCCAAATTCTTTCTCCAAAAACATTTGCAACAACTAAACCTTTTACCTGCGAAATGGTGCCTGATTTAAGAGTTTGAGGAACGAGAAACCAATCATTTGCATAGATTAAAGCAAATTCTGAGAAAAGAAGTTTACCGATATCTATAGTATTGGGTTTTATATTACCCAGATAGGTCTTCCCTTCTTCGAAAGTCCACCAGCGGGTATTTGGCATACCACCAAAATCAATAGCTGTGGGGATCATGGAGTTTATTATAGAACCTTGCACATCTGTTTCATAACCTTCTACCGGAACTCCAAGACTGGGGATGCTATCATTAATGGATAAGTTAAACCAATCGAGCCGGCCGGTATAGTATTCTTCTGCCTCATAAATCTTTTCCTCTGTTTTTTCCGGTGCAGAGCAGGAGAACTGGTATTCCAGTTTCGAAGGCAACCATGCATTATCTTCCGGATCATTGGGTTGCAGAAAGAACTGTTTAACCCAATCACTAAATTTAGGTGCCAGGCTGTTTATTAATGCTTCATTGGCATTTCCGGTGCCAATACTTGCCCCATCTTCAATGGCTTTAAAAACAAGGTACCCGTCAATTAATCTGCCTGAGGCGGCAGCAAAAACCTGCCATGCTTCGGGGTGTGCAAGTATAAATGCATCGTTTTTATTATTTGCATCGGATGGAGCAACAATTGAATACCCGGTATCAATAAAAAATTTTGTCTGATCCCCACCACCATTTTTCTTAAGCATGTTAATCCAATGACGCCCCATCATCATTCGAATGTCAAGAGAAAAAACTTTGTTCTCGAACAAAAATGGAATGGGTCTTTGTTCTACAACAGCTTCCAGGGGTGCATTATTATCGAATGCTTTAACATTATGATTTGCTGCTTTATACTTATTGAGTCTTGTAGTGGTAATATAAATTTTCGAACCTACTGGTGAACCTGCATCATCTCCTAAAAACTCACCCATCTGCCATTGTTTGGTAAGCATCCATAAGGGATCCATGATTTCTGCTTTGAGGGCTCTGTCAAAGTCTTCTTTACGGGGGCGTCCTTCCAGTCGGTTCCATAGTGTGATGGTTTGAAAAATCCTGGTATCTAAGGCAGATTCTATATTTTCAATGGCTGTCCTGTTCATTGTGCTTATTTTAATTAGTGATAGATGGCAGATTGTTGAACGCATAATTAAGCATTATGCTTATTGGATGTTTTGTCACTGTTGATATAGTGGCTGGTAACAGATTGGCATAGCCTGTTTTGTCTATCTGTTCAGGTTCAACAGCCCTCAATTTAGCCTCTTTAAGGGTTTCGTGTAAAATATCGACTAAATCCTGCCAAAGCCAGCCCTGGCCATTCAATTGCGGCGACATGGCAAGGAGCATAGATTGAGGTGGTTCTGAATTTGGCCTGTCGTAATGGAAGGTTAAGCCTGCTGTCTGATTTTCAGTAGGTACAATTTCTGTCCATTCATCGATTAGCAAACCACATTGATATTTTGTTGAATCGAATGGCTCATGATAATAAGCCGTATAAAGTAAATGGTCATTTTCGCGGAAAATCACATCCAGTTGTTTTTTAAGGTCAGCATCACTATTGCCAAACTCCATGGCAAACCAACTATACGGTGTGAGATATGGAAACTGAACTGGTTTAAGGTCGAAAGACTGAGTTTTGAATCCTTCGGCTAACATTATTGATTTTTCAAAATGACTGATTTTCTCACGAACGCGGGCCACACCATAGAACCAATCGTCAACGGGTAATGGGTTTTTAAGAGTGTCTGTCTGGTACGACAATAATTCACTGATTTTGCCGAATGATTTCTGCCATTCCTGGGCATTCACCGAAGGAACAATAAATGATGGAATCATCTTAAAATCATTGGTCAACAATTGTTTAGCCGCATCCTGAAGTATTTGAACTTTTTTTGTTGGGTTCGGCTCCAAATTATAGGAAGAGATTAGTTCGTTTACAGCTGATATTCTTTTGTCTAAATCGGTCTGCAATAGTTTAACCCTGGAGAGTAATGTATTAGCAAACAATAGGCACTCTCTTTTAATGTCCTCTATATCAGTGGTTACAAGATAGAAATCTTTGTAATCAAGAAGAGGCAAAGCGGCAGTTAATGCATCGGATATCATTATGTGATTAAAATCCAGGAAAGTGGAAAAAGCATTTTTCCGGTTATTGAAATTATTGATTTTTATATCGATAACATTTGTTTTGAATACCAAAGGATCTGTTCCCGGATCAAGGGTTATGAGAGTGGAGATCACTTTTTCTACCTTTACTAAGCGATTTATCTTTTGTTCATCCGTAAGTGTATTGTAATCAGTTAAAAGAGCCAGATATTCTGTTTTTTTCTTTTGCCATACATCGACCAGTTTTTCAAATTTGGCAAACAGGTTTTTCATTTGTGTCTTTTTCCAGTCGTATGCAAAACCTATTCCGGTTTGTGGTATTCCAAGGGGTATTAGGGCAATTAAAATTGTAATAAACTCATCAAGCCTGTTGTCAATATTTCCAATGATGGTATCATCATCGTTAACATCTAATGAATTTTGAAGAGTAAAAACATAATTATCAAGAATCGGTTTTAATATGTTAACGTAAGCTAAAACTAAGTCAATCCGCAGCTTATTGAGGTATACGTTTGTGTTGTTTGTATCACTTGTATCTGAACTCATCATTACATCGGTAGGTTGCAATGGACGCGACCGGAGAAGGATTGCTCTTAAATGTTCGAGCAAGGGCGCTATTTCAAAGACAGAGATAAATCCATCCTCTTTTTTATAGTATGTAATTTTAATATCTGTATCAGGCCTTGGCAGCTGTCCGTTGAAATTCGTATTTAATGTATAACTCACAACTAAATCATCTAATGTGGTCATTGATTGATTTCTATCCGTACTAATTATGTAAAGCAAATCGATTGGATTGAGTTGTAAATCAGTCATTGAGATTGGATGCTCAGATATTTCGCTATTTGAAGCCTTGTGGAAAAAAGTTACATAGCATCGGATAGTATTTAAATCAGGCAAGATATCTGTTAGAAAAACGTTTAATCCCGGTTCTGCCATAGCTCGTGGATTATATCCGGCCACATTGGGATCGGCATCTGCCGGAATTTGAAGTCCCACCCTGTGTGTAAGATTGACACCATTCCGGGGCGTTTGCACAACATCGGGCAATTGTGGGTAATTACCAGAACTGTATGTGTCGAGAGTTCCTGCAGCCCTGTCTATATTTCCCTGAACAACCTGGTGTATGCTTTCTGCAAAAGCAAGATCCGCAACAGCATCGTTCATATCGCGGATATTATTTATTTCGTTTACTATTATAGTTTTCTCTTGTTCTGTAACTGTTCCCAGGTTAAGATCCTCGAAATAAAGTGGTTCGTCGTTTGGTCCCAGGTTTGATTCCACAAATTGAATAAGTTCCAGTCCGTTTACAACGTTTCTTGCCTCCATAGCTTCGACAGGAACAGTTTCGTCCACCTCATGGGTCGATTTCAGCTGGTTACAAACTAATGGAAATTTTCGACGAATTTTAAAGATAAACTGGTCAACATTCTCACCACTATTTTTGTCATGTATGCCTCTCTCTAACTGGTATCCCAAAAGAGCAGCCAGGTTCTGTCCGTTCTGCATTCCTTCGATAATAAAAATGGCCTTTCTTACTCTCTCTGATGAAAGATTAATATTGAACATTTCGGCATTATCTTCATCAGCTCTTGAAAGGTACCCGTTACGCAGAATTGCAGCTGTTACGGCATGGTTGAGTGATGGTGCATTTATATACCCGAGATTCGAATTATCATGATAAACCGGGGTCGTATTATCAGGATTAAACACTTCTTTTTGTTCCGAATCGAGCTCTACCTCAGTTAATTCTTTATATTCCGATTTAACATTTTCCAGCCAACCATAAGCTCCAATATATAATCCCTGGTTTATGGTTGTAGTATAGGTTTGTTGTTCACCTTCAACGGTATACTCTTCACGATTTCGTAAAGCTTTCAGCTGGTAATTAAGAACTCCGAATTTCCATGCATCGAACCGGTACGATGCACAATCGATATGTTCAACCAGAGCCCTTTCCAAGCGGGCAGTAGGTGTATTTTGCAACAATTTCAATGCATTGATCTGTCCGCTTAAATATCTTGTAGCAAAATTTTCCGGGCTAATAAGTTGAGGAATATAATCGACAACAAGCATATTCTGATTGCTGGTGATTTTTGGTTCAGGTTGATAGAGTAAGCTATACCTGCTCTCACTTTTTGTCGGGTAATCGAACGAATTTGTCAGGTTTGGAGTAGCTGCATCAATAGTGGTTGCTGATAAAGGTCGGATATGGATGAAGTCGGGTTCTTTTTTAATAACATTTAATTTTGTACTGTCATATACTTCATTTATTGTGTATAGTTTGAGGCTGGTATCCCAATAACCCAGTTCAAGTGCATGCTTAAGCATCAGGTATAAAAGGGCAGTGGGTTTTTTGTTATCAATGAACCCTTTTTCGGTCCGAAGATCATCAAATTTTGAACCGGCAACCCTTACAAGCCATTGGATATAGTTTTCAGGGGTTGTAATACCACCGTCTACATAATTACTATATGTTCTTATAGGATTTAATTCTGAAAGGGGCACATCGTCAATTAGCGGACCAGTAAGTTTTTCTGCATTCAACACAAAAAGCTTTTCGAGTATTGCAGGGGTTTCCTCCCCGGTATAACCGAACTCTTTTAATAACAGAGAACCTCCAATACTGTTAACAATGGCTTTAATTACCTGTTCAAATGTTACATTATTTCCGGAACTGGAACCAGAACTGTTTGAAAGGAAGGAGAAAAGCATGAAAGTACTGCTTTGACTGCTTTGATAAAGGTTGAATATATGATTAAAACTTTCACCAATACGACTATAAAATTCTACAGAACCACTATGCAAACCAAGAATATCGAGGAGCAATTTATGAGGATCACCATTTTTTCCAACGTAAGAGACATCTTCTGCCATTTTTATCCAGTCTTCCTGTATAATACTGAATTTTGAGAATAAATCGGGAAAAAACCTTGTGAAAGAAGCGGGTATATCTGTAATATCCTGTGGTACTGGTATTTGTTTGTCGTTAATCCAACTAATTCTTGAAAAAACGGTAGTAGGTAATATTCCATATGGTTGATCATCAATTCGTATGGATGGAATGGTTCCCCGGCCAACTACAAAATGGTTGAAAAACCAGCGGATTTGCTCAATCTGCGTATCGGTTAATACCGGCTTGAGCATCGTATCGAAAAAATAGCCCCAGGTAGTGGGCCATAAAGATATGTTCATAGCGCGAGCCTCAAGTTGATCGGTTCCATCGGTATTAATCATATCCTTAAATGTATCTTCACTTATCCCCAACATTTCGCTAAACCATTTTCTATCCGATTTTGCCCACCATAGGTCAGATTCACCTTCAATTGCTTCGCTCGTATTTTTAAAGACTAAATCAAACGATTCATCTGAATCTTCGGTACTATTAAATCCGGAAGGTGAATTAACGGTGTTGTTTGTGGGGGTTCCAACAGGTAGAAAACTAAATCCGGAATTTCCAAAATAGTGGTGTTTAATAAGAGTCTCAAGCTCCGTTTTGCCATCTTCGCTAGTAGAACTCATCTTTACACCCAACACAAAAAGTTTATTAAACCCTGTTTTTACCTGAGCCGGGGTTAAGTCTATCTTAAACCCCATTCCTTTATTCACAGCTTCGTCAAAATCTATCATCCAGCGCATTTCGCTAGTAATCTTTATATCAGTTCCAGGTATTTTAATCAGATCTTCCTCCTTCATTTTTGGATCAGGGCCAACAATCAAAGGAAAAGGTATTTCATTACCAATTTTCTCAATGCTTAGTGCATCATTGATATAACCAAGTAAATATAATCGTTCAGGCATTATCAATACCTTTGGAGCATGAGACCATGATTCTTTCTGAAAATCGGTAATCTCTTTAAATTCAATGAATTTAACTTCAATAATTAGTTCAACTCCTTCACTGGTAGCTGGTGGAGTATCGTTTATGTTTTTTGGTTTGTATTTGGTTATTAATTCACTGGAACGTTCGCCCAATAAATTATATAGTTTGGTTCTTGCCTGTTCAATTATATTCTGATCGCCTTTTGCATACCAAACAGTAAGCCAGAATTCGGTTAATGCAGGTTTATCAGCATCCGTAATCTGGGGGTATCCATTGATAACCAGGTAAACTGCTGGTGTTGTCAGTTCTTCTCCTGAGTGTAATATCTCATCATAATTGCTGATGAGATTATTTTCAATATAGTAGTTTATAATATGTTGGGCTCTGCCATGACCACGCCCGTTTGTCAGGATTCTCCAGGCTGATCTTCGCAGCCCTTCATTCCCTGCAGCTATCCACCAGTCAATCCAAAAGGTTTGAATGTCTTTTATTTCAGCCTCAGATAAGGTTTCTTCAAATGTATCAATGGAACAATCGTCGGGATAAACCCGAACCCAAAGCTGGTCTTGGGCTATATGAGACATATTGGGATTTACAACCTTTTTAAAACGTGTTTCTATTCTCAATGGCAGTAATAGAATAGGAATTGTATCATCGAGCCGGTTGAGATTTGTTTTTGGATCGGTAAATTGATAAAATTCCTTTATAGCCGAAGCCAGAGAAGTATTCAGGTTATTTATTTTAGCATTTTCCTCAGCAATGATATCTTCAGCCTCTTTTTTCTGAGACTCCAAAGACCGTAAGAGGGCAACATGGGCTTGATTTTCCTTATTGAAATATCTTTTAAGCCGTTGTTCCTGATCCTTTATTTTTTGAATACGTTCATTAGCAAGGAATACCTGGTTTTCGCTATAGGTTTTCTGTTCTCTCAGGTATTTAAGTCCCGAACTGTCAATTTCGTCGAATGGCATTTTATTTTTGTTTAATTAAACGTTGAAAGCATTTCTGCACCATGTACTGCAACCATTACTGGAGCCTGAAAAAGTATGTAAGCCAGTTCTGCCGAATTCATATCTTTGTTCCAGGTAAATTGAACATCCTCTTCGCGCTGGGCAATTTTTTCGTCGTCGTCATCCTCCAACGAATTTTCATTTACATCAATTTTTTGAGTTTCCGAATTAATCTGAAGGAACATTGAACTGGTTTCGTTAATTGCTGGTGTTACATTACCCCAGGCCATATCATTCCAGACTTCGAGTTCACCTTCTGCGGCTGTCCCTATATCCAACCCGAAGCAGGGTTCGCCAGGTCGCTCTTTAATAACAAAGAACCAACCTGCCTGGTCTTCAAGGTTTGCAGGTTCACCTGTGGTTAGACCTTTTACTTCCGGTACCGTAAGATCGAACCCGAAGAAATATATATCCGGATCAACTTTTGCTTCATATAAAGGACTTTTAACTGTATCGTTTGGAGGATTTTCTTCCATATTATCCGCCAATGGTACAAGTTCTCTTTCTTGTACTTTGTCGGGTGTGGGATCTGTGTCACTTTTAGGTTTCCATTTAGCCCTGTGGGCATATATTACAGCATTTGGGTATTTCTTTAGCAATTCTCCACGAATAACAAGTACTACTTCCTCTTCACTTTCACCGGGAATTTCGCGATTATCATGCGCTCCAAGTTTTGAGTTTCTTGACCACAGATGCAATTTTGGAATATCTTTAAGTTTCTCTTTAATTTTATCCCGCAACATTTTGTTAATTAATTCAGTATCACTATCATCAGCAATTTCGTCTTTTATTTCCTCAACCATTTTATCAATTTCACTCTGCTCGAAAAGATAATCACTGGCATCCCAGAATTGTCTGAAATAACTTCCTCGCTGATCAGTAGGGTATTCTCTCCAAAGGAGTTCTCGTGCAAACTCATGGTTAAGCCCTACCATGTACGATTCGATAAATTTCTGATTCGTTTCTAAAAGGGTTATTGAATTTTGTTCTATTAAATTGATATTTGGCAGAAACAAGTCAGGAGAAATATCAATCAAAGGCTTATACATAGGAGTATCTATTTCAGGATAAGCCATTGCTTCTTTAAATACTTCCCTGAAAAATTCCAATCGAAGCCTATCAGGAATAAATACTTTGTTTTTAAGTACAAATTCAGGTATTGATTTATCAGGGTTGATCGTGCTGAGCGTTGCGCTGACAATTTCGGTTAAGTTTAATTCAGGCTTAACAGGTTCTTCTGCTTTCTG
>JAHEEB010000194.1 GCA_024640925.1 Bacteroidota bacterium
CATAATATTTAAAAGTGTGATAGTTTTTGTCAATATCCTCATGTTCTACACCTATCATCCCTGTGGCAGGATATGCCAAATATCTAGTAAGATTGGCATCACAATTGGAACAAAAGGTATTGTATGATAATCCTTTCAATGTATTACCAGAATTCCCATCAACAACCGTTAAATTTTTAACACTTCTATTATTATTACATAGATAATCTGAACCGTTAACATCAGCTTCAATATGAGTTTTAACAGTAAAAATATTTTCAAGCTGTCCCTGTGCCATCAAATAGTTTGAGCACATTATTAGACCAATCAACAACAGAAAATAATTTTTCATAGTAAGATTAATTTAGGGAAATTTCTTAAAATTTAATTTTATAAGCTTCTGTTTCTAATTCATATTTGTTGTTTTTAAACTCA
Source organism: Bacteroidota bacterium (assembly GCA_024640925.1). Taxonomy (GTDB): domain Bacteria; phylum Bacteroidota; class Bacteroidia; order Bacteroidales; family UBA10428; genus UBA10428. The sequence goes on from JAHEEB010000194.1 coordinate 415, forward strand.
TAAATAAGGATTTTTAACCCCTTGTTTTCATTCACTACTAATTTAATATTCCATACATAAGAACATTCGCACCCGTTTGTTTCTTCTGAAGACTTTAAATATGTTTTTAATGTGTTTCCAACAAGTGACAAACTATCTTTAGCAAGACATAAATAATCACCACTACCATAACTTAAATAACAAGTATCACCAACAAGCTCCATTAAAAGCGAACTACCTAAAACAGGGTTAACATTTAATGTGTCGCTAAAATCATAAGTAAAACATCCCGATCGTTGAATTTCTACAATTTTATAAACTTCTTTAGAAACAGTCTCAAAATTATCTTCACAAGAAAATAAGGTCGTAATTACGAGTAAAACTATTACAGAAGAGAAGATTTTCGTTTTCATATCAGTATTTTTAAGAGTTGACATTTAAAACTTAATATTTCCATTTTAATTCATAACTAATCTAATCAACAAACTTCATTATATATTTTTTTTCTGTGCTAGGCAATGTTTTTTCAGGAAGTGTGTATTTGATGTTCACCGGATAATTACCTGGAATGAGAGGTATGAAATCCGAATTAAGTAAATTTTTTGATTGGCCTTCAGGTATTTCATTTAAATAAGTATTCACAATTTTATTTTGTAATAAACACATATATTCATAAGTGTATTTTGCAATGTAATTTTTCATTCCAGATAAAACAATTACATCACTACTTGAACCCAGATTTATTTCATCTTCTGAAAGTCTTCTTGTACCTTCGCTTTGAAACAAATATGATGTTAAGGAAGGTAATTCTAATGGTTTAGCTCCAATTGCAGCCATGTTTGCCGGGCTGAGGTTTAACAGAGGGCTAATGTAAGTGTTATACCAGGTTGTCTCTGATAAAATTGGCACACACTTAATCATTGTTCCATCAATAAGATTTACGACTTCGTAATTATCAAACCTCTCTCCATTAATATTCACTGTAAGGCTATGTATAAGTGGGTTTTCAAGTTCCCAAGTTATTGCATCAGAGTATGACAATCCGTTCAATTTCTCACTAAACGTATTATAATTACTTGTCCTGAATTCCATCCCATAAATTACCTTCTCTTGTAACTCGGTTCTGCTTTCTTCAGCAGTTTGAGTGGTTACATCCACATCGGCTGAATAACCTTCGGATTCCACTGTTTGTGTTTCAGTTTCCTGTTCAACATTCTCATCGGCTGATGTGGCAGTATTTGCAGGAATATTAACCAGTTCAAGCCTGTATATAGTGTTATTGCCAATTGTTTGAGGGATTGACAAATTAACCTGGTTATTGACATCGTCATAGGAATAAGCAAAATATGTGGCTGTTCCTCCGGAAACCGGAACTATTCTGGCTTTTTGCACCCATTCACTACCCGGATTAAACAAATTGGTTCGTCCCTGGTAAAGTTTCACAAAATTGGTTGTTGCTTCCGTTTTATAATAGTTGAATGCCCTGTAGCCCGGATAGCTATATTGTACAGTATGCTGAGGTATATAATCGGGTTCTATGCCGGTTCTAAAGCTTACATCTTTCGATTCGGAGGATACGACACCGTTTTTGCTCACTGTAAACCAATCACCGTTCTTGTATTCTTCGAATATTACCCTGACATCTGCTTTCAGATCAGTCTCTCCCGGCAATATTTCTTTTGATAGAAAAACCAGCACATCATTGCGATCATTCCATGTATAACTTCCTTTAACAGGTTGCCCCGCAGCAGTACCTACTTTAAAATAATCCAGTTTTATCCGGTATTGTCGGGTTTTATTGTTTTCATCCTCGAATTCGATAGTTTCTCCAACCGGCAAATTAAATAATACCTGAGGGGTAGTGAAAACACTTACATCGGTTTCGGAATTGGCTGGTTTAACTTCAGAAATAATAGTCATTCCGCCAAAGGGATTTGCTGCCACCAACTTGCATTGTTCACCTATTTCGAATTCAAAATCGAAGTCGCCATTGACTTTTCCGTTAAGGATTTTATAATGGCCAACTACTGCACCTTTCATCCAAAATGGATTTGGGGCTTTAGCCTCAAGAAGCGCTGCTACTCCCATATCAAAAATTTCATAATTACCTGAGTAGAATGGCAGGTCAACCTCAATTCCAACATTGGCAGCTATCCATCCATAGGCTTGTCCTTCGGCATACCAGCCATTAATACCTAAAGCACCGCTTCTGTTCTCGCATGTGCGGTTACCATTGTTTTTCATAAGGATGTCAAAACCCAATCCGCACCCAAAACGGCCATAAAACATCAACCATTTACGATCCCCGGTATCGAAATTAAACCCTGCTCCAAAAGCAAAACCTTTTCCGGTTGTCAATTCAAGTGTACTTCTTTCCGTTGGATATGCCTTGTCATCACTTGAAAGTCCTGATAAAACCTCTGTGGGAGGTAAAGGCATGCCTGGTATATCCGTTCCGGCCATAAAGTAATTGGTCATTTTTGCCAGGTTCAGAACGTTTATCCCATTCGGATTTTCAGGAGTACCCAGGTTTACATACCAATACGAAGGCTGGAAATGCATTACTCCCCATCCGGCTTTTCCACCGGGACCAATGCCCTTAATAATTCCGCCGGCTATATCTGCGTAAATGTCGAAATTTGCATGGAAACATTTGTTCGGAAAATCATAGAGCATAGATATATTCCCATACAATTGCGAACTTTCTGTTTCTTTTGGTATTTGTACTTCCCCGGAAGTATGCTGAATGACATACTTGGCTTTATCCAATATGCCACTGGTATTCACTTCAAAATTATTGGTTGCAAAATACGCATTGCCCGTAAAGCCAATTTGGTTTATCCCACCATCTGGCTGGAAATTAATCATAAACTCAGCATCGCCGTTCATGGTGTTCTCGCTTCCGGATAGACCGAATTTAACAGAAGCTTTCAGGGCAAGTCCGCTTGTCTTATCGGGAGAATAAACAATACCGGAAAGGCTCCTGCTTATTTCAGAAGCTGTTGTATCAGAAATAGAGCTTTGCCGGACATGATAAAAAGCTCCGCCACCAAATCCATAAACTGCTATAGGGCCAACAGGTAATCCTTTTGTTGAGGCAAACAAGGCATCGGCATACCAGTAACGATAATCATTGACATTACCGAATAATGCGGATGCCTGCATTTCAAAACCTGCAAAGTTGGCCTTTAGTTCACCTTTGAACCCATTTCCATATATCTTGTCCCCCTTCATAAAAAGAACACTTCCATACAGACTGAATGCATTGGGTTTTGAAATATCTACACTTAACAGCCCTATATCAATTCCGTCATATTTCCACTTTGAGTCTTCTTTTTTACCCCACAGAGTAAACAAACCATCTCCGGCAAATGCCCCATCAATATCGCCGGTGAAATGTACATTCAATCCTACAGTTAACCCTACACGGTTATCATCATTTACAATTCCAACCTCAGTTATAGTTACCGGGAATTTTGAGAAACGGTTTTGCTGGCTTCCATATGAAATCTGATCAACAGAAAAATAGGGAGATGCCGTCTGAATGTGCATACCCTGGAAAGTTAATCTCAGAAGTTCCAGTTTAGGCGAGGTTGTATCCACTTTTTCTGTCGGAGCTTTTACGGTTAGCATTCCATTCAGGCAAAGTGAAGGGACAAAGTATTTATCCGTTGCTGAAATAGTGAGTGATGAATTTGGTTCGAGCATTAAATCGGCAGCCCATAATGGCAGTTGCAGGGTATCAGCAAAACCAGCTGTGAAAGCATATGTCCCATTTAAACCGATAGTAGCGCTATAGTTCAATAAATTATTATCCTTCAGAAGAGGAACTCTTACCTGCCCGCTAAAACCGGCAGAGACAAGCTGGTTTGTCTGTATGTCAATGGAAAGACTTTTTACTGAAAAATCCCAACCGCTCAAATCACCTTCATCAAGGTTTAACAGATCCGTAGCCCCTAACAGGGCAGTAAATCCGAGTTCATCAATCAGAAGGTTCTGCGCATAAAAACTTAACCGCCCGCTTAAAAGACTATCAGAATAAGTGGAGTCGGAAAGAGATACTCCGGCTTTCGCGGCGGCTGCACTGTCAGCGCTTAGTTCATTGTCTGTCTTTTTTCTGAACTGCGGGGGCATTCTTACCTGTGCCTCCTGTATGTAAAACCCCTGCCAGATGTTGGGATTTCCATCAATAAAATAATCAGTAGAATGTTTTTCTGTAAAATGTATGTTTGCTGGGTTTTTAAAATCGCTTAAATCAAATACTGCATTGGTAACACTAAACCCAACTCCTTTCAATGGTTTTAATTGGAAAGGTTCGATAGATACACCTACCATCAGGTCGTTCCAATCAGTAATAGTTGTTCGAAAGGATGTCCTCAGCGCCTCATTACGGGTAGTTCCATCGGGATTTTCCGGAACAAACAGGGTGCTGTCAAAAACAATGTCAGCTACAACATTCATCTCCTTGAATCCGTTGCAATCCCATACAACATTTGTATTTCCGGAGCCACGCAAAATCATAGTTGTATTTGCAGATAATTCAACTGCAAAATCCGAAACGAGATAGAGTTTAACAGAATCTTTTACCCCACCAGAAAAACTAAATGGAATGTCAACTCCCTTAAATGCAACTTTCTTCGTTGTGCCAGGTATTGTAAATGCCATATAAGCATCTAAATATCCCTTGCCATTTCGGATTTTAATCTGATGAACAGCAATAGCATAATTTTCAGCTTCTTTATCGTCCTGGGTTGCAATACCTACAGGCAAATCAATAGTGTATAGGGAATCTAGTGTATTAATAAAACGATCGGCTGATTTTATTTCCTCTAATAAACGAAAAGCAAAATTAACCTCAGCTGTATCTTCCTGAACTGTTGTGCCATCGAATCCTAAAACTGATATAGCAGAAGAAAAACAAATAAAGACAAGAATTGTAATCTGTCGTAAGAGGTTTTTCATTATTGGGCTGGGAATTTGTGGCATTTGGGACTATGGTTTTGATGATTCTTTGGGTTTTATGATATTGAAGTTGTATGCATATCCAAAAGATATGGTACTATTTGTGTAAGTTATATCCTGCCCTGGTTTTTTTCGTGTCTGAAAAAGAAGGCTTAGATTGAAATTATGTTGTTTTTTAATAGTGTAAGCTGAACCTGCCCGGATATTAAAAACATTTGAATTGGTTACAGTTCCAGTCCTTGATGTATTAAAAGCAAAATTTAAAGATGTCCTGAGTGTCTTGTCAAGAAGTAGCTTGCTTATATTAATTGAAGGTCCCCAGGTTGTTGTGTTGATTTCTGCCAGGTTGTTCCGGTTAAAGTTGATCGATGAGCTAATGCTTAAATTTTGTGGTGTAAGCGATAAGATATGTGAAGCAGAAGCATTATAAAAGTCTGATGAATTTGTGGAATCTGTTCCTGTAGATTCATTAGAAGATTGATAAGTAAGGTTTAAACTTAAGGTTTGACGGCGATCTTTATTTCCAGATAACACATAGCTTGTATTCAGGTTGTAATTCGATGAAATCTGTCGATAGTTGAGCGTATCCAAGGTTTCCAGAGGTGTAGACTGGTTTATATAATCAAAAGAGGAACGCACATTGGTGTAGCTGGTAAAATTGGAATAAGACATATTTACATTCAGCTTTTCGCCCGGCACTATATTTATATTTCCCGAACCTACAAAGCGGGTGTTATTATTCAGCTTGCTGTTTTGGATATTATCCCTCTGTATACCAGTGTTTGCTGATAAGTTTAGCTTATTTTTCAGCATGTTCACTGAAAAATTCACTGTTGCATTTTCCGTGTTGTTGGTAAAATAATAAGAACCGAGGGTACGATATTCCGGGTCAACCCGCTCATAGCCTAATCCAACCGAGAATTTCTCGCGAGAATATGTCACATTGGCTTTTATGGCTTTGCGATGAATGGTTGTGGTTCTGATTGGCATAAACCATGTTGGTGGCTTTAAAATGCTTTTCCCTGATGAATCGGAACTATTCCTGGTATCGGTGGTTAAATAACTGCTGGCATATTCAGTTGTAAATACAAGGTTCTTTGCTATGCTTTTCCCTGCCATAATTGACATCACCGTATTCTCTTCCGGTAAAATCTGAAGTGCAACGGGGACACTGTCAATGGAAGATGCCCTGTCGCCTGACCGAAACATGATTAAATCAAGATAGTCCTGGTTATTCACGACACCCACCTTTATACCATAACCTACACGGCTATATGATGGTATTTGTTGTGGCCTTGATGTATCGTATTCAATGGCTTTTCGTAATCTTCCAAACATAAGGCTGGCACGAACAATACCGGGCGGGTCAATCTCGGCACCAATACCACAAAACAAATGTCCATTCAGGGTATAGGGGGAGAAATTCATGCTGGCATAACCGATATGTGTGCGTACCCATTTGTATGAAGGGTGAATGCCAAACTGGTTAAACGGATAAGAAAAATTCCCCATCCTATTCGCATAAACGAAAGTAAGGGGAATGTTGACACCTAAATACGTGAAATTCAACGATCCGGAATAATACCCGGTATAATCAGAGTTTGTAATAGTATCGGCATGTGCAAATGTGAGAATTTGGTTGGCAGATACATAGCCACCAATAGTCGGCCTTTTCTGTTTACCAATTTGTTCTATATCTTGCGAATGTACATAACAAGTAGAAACAGCTATTAAAGCAAATGAGAGTGTTACTGATATTTTTGAGAACAATTTCAAAATGTAAGGTAGTTTTTGGAATTTGGTATTTTTTTTCGCTACAAATAAAAGGAGCGCGGTTACTCAACTTTCCAAATGCGTGGCACTGGTTGCCAATTCCTCAGAATAGTTAAGACCACGCCCATACCGGGCATTGGCCTTGCTTCCGAGGAATTCAAAAAT
>JAHEEB010000195.1 GCA_024640925.1 Bacteroidota bacterium
AGCTACGAAAATCCACAAAACATTAATTTATTACGATTTGCGATTATGGTGTTTTAGTGGTTTGGTGGTAAAAGAAAAGCTACGAAGGTGCTAAGGCACAAAGAATTCACAACGAAAGAAAACCCAATAAAAGCAAACAGATACTTTTTTCAACAACGCTGGCAGGTCTGAAGACGCTGCCAGGTTGGAGAGCTGCGAAGATCCATACAATATCCGTTTATTACGATTAGCTATTATCTGGTGTTTTAGTGGTTTGGTGGCAAAAGAAAAGCCCAAATTGCCCAACATAGGATTGTACCCGATGTCTTAAAAATCTGAATTCGTTCAAGTTTTTTACATTCGGGGATCATTTAATTTGAAAACCACTTTTTTACGATTACTTTTGCAGGGAAAGAATGTTAAAAGACAATGGATTCAACTCGTCAAAATAAAATCAGCAAGCAAATTCAGAAAGATCTTTCTGAAATCATATTGCCTATTTGCCGTAATATTGCTCCTGGCAAGATGTTTACGATTACCCAGGTAAGGGTTACTCCCGATCTCGGTCTTGCCCGTGCTTATGTTAGTGTTTTTCCCTCGGAAAAATCGCAGGATTCGGTTAATACCCTGAACTTGCATGTATCGCAGATTCGAAATGAGCTGGGACGAAAAATCCGTCACCAGGTGCGAATAATTCCTGAAATAAAATTCTTCCTCGACGATTCGCTCGATTACATCGAAAACATTGACAACTTATTAAAAAAATAACCTTGAACCTTCCTTTCTTCATTGCGAAACGATACTTATTTGGCAAAAAATCTCATAATGCCATCAATATTGTTTCTGCCATTTCTATGGTTGGGGTAATAGTTGGAACAGCTGCCTTTATATTGTTGTTATCGGTATTTAACGGGTTTGATCAGCTTGTGCGGAGTATGTACAATTCTTTTTATCCCGATATACAGATTACTCCTTCTCAGGGAAAGGTTTTTAACCTGTCTGAAGTTGCCATTAAAAAACTGGAACAAATTAAAGGAGTTGATAAGGTAGCTTATATACTTGAAGATAATGCAATGCTTGTAATAAATGACAAACAGAGCGTTAGTATGATTAGGGGTGTAAGCGAATCGTACGATAAGGTCAATAACATTAGTGGAATGATTTGGCAGGGGGAATACAAACTGTCTAATCAATCAATACCACAGGCTGTTGTTGGAAGAGGGGTGTCTTATTTGTTAAATATTAATCCCGACTTATTTGAACCGTTAAAAATTTATGTCCCAAAAAGAACAGCAAAGTTCTCAAACGATCCGAATAAGACGTTGACAAGCAAATCCATTAATGTGATTGGAATTTTTGCATCTCAACCCGATATTGATTCGAAATATACCATTGTTCCAATTGAATTTGCCCGTAATCTATTCGATTACCCCACTGAGTTTTCGTCGCTTGAAATTAAGCTGGATAAAAAATTTTCGGAAAAGGGTGTAATATCCGATATAAAAAGTTTTCTGGGTAATAAATTTGAAGTAAAAGACCGGTATCAGCAAAATGAGCTTTTATATAAAACCATGAGAACCGAGAAATGGGCCATTTTCCTTATTCTGGCACTGGTGTTGGTTATCCTGTTGTTTAGTCTGGTTGGATCGATAAGTATGCTTATTATAGAAAAGAAGAAAGATGTTTCCATATTGAACAGCATGGGAGCAAGCAGGAATCTGATTCAGAAAATATTTTTCCGCGAAGGGTTTCTGATAACCTCGGCAGGCGTATTTATCGGATTATTCATTGGTTCACTCATTGTATTTCTGCAGGAGCATTTTAAACTTGTAAGGCTTGATGAAGGCTTTATCATTGATGCTTATCCGGTAGATTTACAGTGGGGCGATTTGTTAATTGTATCGGCTACCGTTCTTTTAATTGGCATTTTCTCATCATGGTATCCTATCCGGTTTTTATTAAGAAGAAATCTGGTTGAGAATATATAATTCTAACGAGATTGTAAAAGACTTTTTCAATCTAATTTTTATAAAATATTAAAGAGTAGAAAATTAGCTTCGCAGGGCGCTCACAAACGACATTACAAAAATGAAACAAATTTTAATAATAGGACTAATTTTAATATCACAGATAGGGTTTTCACAGATTAAAATAATGAACCCTACTTCAACTATATCACTTGATTTAAGCGTTCAGGGAGAAAAAGAATTTGATAAAAATCAAGAAGCAGGTATGATAGTAATGCAAAAAATAAGTGATGGCAACAAATACGATGACTTAACACAAGAGGAAAAAAATGCATTATCCAAAGTTGATGAAACGACTGTAAGTTATTGGGATATAATCGGAGGAGGTTGTAGTTGGTATTGTGGTGGTGGACCAAAAGAAATAACTGCATCTAGTTTTTTAAAATCACAAGGAGAAAACAATTACGAGCCACAAAATGCACATGATTTGAATTTTAAAAATGTTTGGGTAGAGGGAGTTGATGGTTACGGAATCGGAGAATATCTATTGTATACTTTTAGTGCTTCATCTCCACGTATAACTGAAATTAATGTTGTTAATGGCTATGTTAAAAGTCAAATCGCATGGGAAAATAATTCGAGAGTAAAAAAATTAAAGATGTATATCGATGAAAAACCTTTTGTTATATTGAATTTACAGGATATTCGTGGAATACAAAGCTTTAAATTTGAGCCAATTGGTAGAGATGTCCCTAAAGACCAAATTGACTGGACTATGAAATTTGAAATTATTGAAGTTTATAAGGGGAAAAAATATGATGATGTTGTGATTTCAGAAATTTTCTTCGATGGCATAGATGTGCATTGTTTTGCTAAAGGAACTAAAATTCAATTAACCGATAACTCAACCAAAAACATAGAGGATTTAAAAGTTGACGATGTTGTTGCCTACATGGACTTTGAAACTAAGTCAATAAAATTTACTAAGATTGAGAAATTAGAAAATGTCATACATCATGAACTTGTTACTTATCAATTTGAAAGTGGATTAAAGATAACTACAACACAAGACCACCCATTTAAAATTCAAGACAAAGGTTGGGCTTCATTAATACCTATTAAATCAAAGCAATACCAAGGATTTGAAAATATTGACAAAATAAACATTGGAGACTTCTTTTTAACAGCAAATGGAACTGACAAATTGGTTTTGATTGACTTTTTAGAAGGAGAACAAGAAACATATACGATTTCAAAACTAAGTTCAGGTAATAATTTTATTGCAAACGGACTGATTGTAGGAGTCGAAGAACTAAACGATTGAAATAAAAAAACGATTGGCAACATATGGTGCTATAAAAAGCACTAATCGGAGGTGTTTGTAAATCACAATTGACAGGAATAAAAAATCATTTTACCTTTTGAAATTTTAAACAGAGAATATAACCTGATAGCTATAAGTATTCACCAGGTGCCATAACAATATTTCTTGTTTAATAAAAGGGAGGTGCAGACTATCGTTGTGAAAAGCAACTGCCACAAAGCTTCTTTAGCACTAGTCAGAACCTAATTCCTAATCGGAATGCACTATTGTAATACAACGCCATTTTCTTTGTTTTATAGGATGGATAATTTTCCTCTATGTCCTCTTCATTTTCTTCCTCATAAGTAATAGTCACATTAATTTTGTTGTATTTAATTACTTCATATCCCAGGCCAAGCTCAAAGCCCATATACATATTTTTAAAAAAGTAAAAATCAGAACCTAATAACAAATTAGCTCCTAAAGAATGATAAGCTCTTTCCTTTTCGTAGGTGTTGGTATAATAATTGATTTGTTCCCTAAATGCGCCATCAACTTTAGTTTTTATTTCATAATAAGTGTATTTAGAGGTTTCAAAATCATAGGAAGTACTATATTCAACATATTCAGCATTTGTCGTTTTTTTTACATCAGAGAATTCGAAGCCCCAATATGGTGATATTTTCGAATTCTCTAGTATCCTGAATTCAATACCCGGCTTGATGCCAAACAATTTACTTTCTTCAAAAACAGTTGGCTTAGATTCCTCATCTTTATTGTAATCCTCTTCTGTTTTTGAGTTTTTCTGACGATCGAACTGAATTCCAAGTCTCAGTGATGTTTTATTTCCGATTTTATACTTGGTTTGCAGATACTCAAAACTAAAAACGCCCTCGCTGCCAAACGGATTGAAATTAAGCTCAACCATAAAGCGGTCAACAGGATGTAAAGTATCTATTGATTTTTGAATGGGTTCGGGTTTTGGTTCCTTGGGAACAACATCAGATATTTTTGTATTATACATAAAAGCATCAATATTTTTTTTACTGGCATATGTCGAAAAAACTTTACCATCCTTTTTTACATCGATATAAACATTTGAACTATCGACACTGGTAATTTTACAACTAATTATTTCTCCATCCTTTTTTATAACCAAATCCTGAGACATGAGCAATGTCGGGAATAAAACAAAGAGTGATACAAATACCTTTCTAATCATTTTATTTCTTTTTTAAAAAATTAATTTTCATAAATTACTTGCCATTAAAAGGCAATTGTAGTTGAACAAAAATAGTTATTTTTATTTTTTATATCGGATATTAGGTGCGTATGTTTGCAAGGTTTAGGTTCTTTTGATTTATTTAGCCTTTCGTTTCGAACGACTTACCACAAAACATTATGCGATAAGCTAACACCACAAAAGAAAATGAACAACTCGATTTACATAAGACGAAAAGAGAAAATATACATCGTAGAAGGAGACAATTCTCTGCCAGACATGCTAAAGAACATAGAAAGCCTCGGATTTGCTAATCTCATTTCTTCGAACAAATAAATAATGTAATTTACAAAAGAAATATTATGTATCAGGTTTTTATCGGAAGTCTTGTATTAAGCTTAATACATGCTTTGATTCCAAATCACTGGATACCATTAATAGCTATCAGTAAAACAGAAAAATGGACACAACGTCAAACATTATTGGCAACAGTAATAACTGGGGTTTCTCATACATTAAGTACAATCATTATTGGTATTGTTGTAGGTATTATCGGTTATAAATTATCATCTCAATACACGTTTATCTCATCTGTAGCAGCTCCCATTATTCTTATAGGTTTAGGCTTAATCTATATCATACTCGATATAAGAGGTATGTATCACCATCACCACCACAACCATGACCATAAACCCACGGGTACTTCAAAAACGGATAAATCAAAATGGCGTGCAATACTTACATCATTGAGTATAGCGATGTTTCTAACGCCATGTTTTGAAATTGAAGCGTATTATTTTCAAGCAGGAACTATCGGGTGGTTAGGTATTTTCATCGTATCAGTAGTTTATCTTTTAATGACAATAGTAATAATGTTGTTGCTCGTTTACCTTGGGATAAAAGGAATACAAACTTTCAATTCTCATTTTTTAGAACACCACGAAAAAGGGATAACAGGCATTGTTTTAATAGCTCTTGGATTGCTGGCTTATTTCGTTCCGTTTTAAATAGTAATAAGTCTTGCTTTTTATTTCCTGATTCATTTTTTCCCAAAAAATCTTTCTATTGTACTAGTTCTGTCCTGCCGATTTTATTTCCTTTGCATTATGATTTTCCTTGAAAATAAAATATTTTTGCAACCGATTGCAAATTATCAATTAAGTTGCATTAATTTCATCACGAATTTTTTGATACGATTTAATGAGAAACAAAACAGAAGTAACCATATATGATATTGCTGAAGCATTAAATATTTCTCCATCCACAGTAAGTCGTGCATTAAACGACCATCCTGCCATACGTAAGGAGACCAAAGAGAAGATAAATAAATATGCCCGCGAAATGGGTTACCAGCATAATTCGTTTGCAAGCAACCTCCGGAGAAAAAGAACAAATACTATTGGTGTAATTGCTCCACGACTCGATAGTTATTTTATGTCCACTGTTATTGCAGGCATTGAAAAAGTTGCATCGGAAAGTGGTTATAACCTAATTATCAGTCAGTCCCTCGAATCGGTTACAAAAGAGGTCGCTAATGTCAACACCATGTTTAAAAGCAGGGTCGATGGTTTGTTAATCTCCTTTGCAGGCGATACAGAAGATATATCGCACCTCGATTTATTTCTCAGAAAAGGAATTTCAGTTATTTTTTTCGACAGGGTTTTTCAACATCCCGATTGCACAAGCATTGTTATTGATAATTTTAAAGCAGGCTATAGCGCCACAACCCACCTTATTGAACAAGGTTGTAAGCATATTGCTCATTTAACTAATAGTTTACAATGCAGCGTTTACAACGACAGGTTTAATGGATTCAAGAAAGCACTTACTGATGCAGGTATTGAATATAAACCTGAATTATTATTTAATATTCGTTTAAACGACAAAGCAGGCGAAGAGGCTGTAAAAAAAATTTCAACTCTCCATCAAAAGCCCGATGGCATTTTTGCAGCAAATGATACTTCGGCTGTTTCATTAATATGTAACCTGAAATCGGCTGGATTTAAAGTACCACAAGATATTGCAGTAATAGGATTTAATGATGATCCTATCTCTCGTTATATAGAACCAAATCTTTCTACCATCTCATATCCCGGAAACGACATGGGAGAAATTGCAGCCCGAACATTAATTGATCGGCTGGAAAATAAACAAACAGAAAAAAAGAATACAATTATTTTAAACCACGAAATTATTATGCGTGGCTCATCATTAAGAAAACTATAATTCTTCAAATAAAATATTTACAATAAGGTAAATCCTTAAAACTAAACTATTCGTATGACAAATCAAACACAAAAAATCTCTTTGATAGAGAAAGTTGGCTACAGTTTAGGTGATCTTGCAGCTAACCTTGTATTCCAATCACTGATTACATATTTAGCCTTTTTCTATATCCACATTTACAAACTCAATCCGAATGATGCATCTCTGATTATGCTTAGTGTTGGTCTGATAGCAGCATTTGCTTTCAACCCCATTATCGGGGCGTTGGCTGACAGGACAAACTCAAGATGGGGAAAATTCAGGCCCTGGGTTCTTTTTACAGCAATACCACTTGGAGTTGTTGCACTGCTTGCATTTTCAACTCCCCATTTTTCTTATAAAGGTAAAGTTTTATATGCTGCGGCCACATATTCCCTTTTGTTAATGCTTTATGCAGCAAACAACCTGCCTTATTCAGCATTAAGCGGAGTACTTACCGGTGATATGGGTGAAAGAAACAGTATTTCTTCCATACGATTTGTTGCTGTTATGTTTGCACAATTTTTCGTGCAGGTTTTTATGTTACCTATCATTAAATATGCGGGAAAAGGGGAT